>NZ_WMLF01000349.1 GCF_014156695.1 Streptomyces durbertensis
CCCCCGTTCCGCCTCCGAGCCCCGTCCCAGCTCCGAGCCCCGTTCCGCTTCCGAGCCACGGCCGGACGGCGACGCCCCACCGGTGAGCGCGCGTCGCGCGCGGACCCGGCAGCGGCTGCTCGACGCCGCGCTGGATGTCTTCGCCGAGGAGGGGTTCGGCCGCTCCACGGTCGAGCAGGTCTGCGAGCGGGCCGGCTTCACCCGGGGCGCCTTCTACTCCAACTTCACCTCCCTCGACGAGTTGTTCCTCGCCATGTGGGAGCAGCGCTCGGCGCGCATGCTGGACGATCTGCGGGCGGCGCTCGCCGACGTCTCGCCCGACGTTCCGGAGGCGGCGCTGCACGCGGCGCTCGCCGCCGTCCCGGTCGACGACCCCTGGTACCGGGTCACCGCCGAGTTCACCGCGCACGCGTTGCGCCATCCCGCACTGCGGCGCGTGGTGGCCGCCAGGGAGCAGGCCATCCTGGAGACGATCATGCCGGTCGTGGTCGCCGCGCTGACCCGCGCGGGTCGCCGGGTCACCGACGAGGAGGCGCTGGGCCGCGCCCTGGTCGCGGTGCACGACGGCACCTCCGTGCAGGTGCTCATGGAACCGGACAGCAGGTCGGTACGCGGCCAGCGGGAGCAGCTGTTCCTGCACGTCCTCGACGCCTACAGCACGCCAGACGACGACAGCGCACCGGACGACGGCGGCATGCCGAACGAGCCCGCCGCGTCGCCCGTCCCCGCCGAGCCCGAGGAGCCGCAGTGAGCAGTACCTCCGACACCCGTGAGGCCGCCGACGTCATCGTCGTCGGCGCGGGGCTGGCCGGCCTGGTGGCCACCTACGAGCTCACCCGGGCCGGCCGCCGGGTCCTTGTCGTCGACCAGGAGAACGAGTCGAACCTCGGCGGCCAGGCGTTCTGGTCGCTGGGCGGCCTGTTCCTCGTGGGCAGCCCGGAGCAGCGCCGGATGGGCATCCGGGACTCGGTCGAGCTGGCCTGGTCCGACTGGTCGGCGTCGGCCGGCTTCGACCGGGAGCGGGAGGACCGCTGGCCCCGTCAGTGGGCCCGCGCCTACGTGGAGTTCGCGGCCGGGGAGAAGCGCCGCTACCTGCACGGACTCGGGTTGCGCCTCACGCCGACGGTCGGCTGGGCGGAGCGCGGCGCCGGCACGGCGACGGGTCACGGCAACTCCGTGCCGCGCTTCCACCTCACCTGGGGCACAGGCCCCGAGGTGGTGCGGGTGTTCGAGGAGCCGGTGCGCGCGGCGGCCGCGCGCGGGCTGGTGGACTTCCGCCACCGGCACCGGGTGGACGGGCTGCTCGTGGAGGGCGGCGCGGTGGTGGGGGTGCGCGGCTCGGTCCTCGCGCCGTCGGCGGAACCGCGGGGGGCGGCGTCCGGCCGGGAGGCGGTGGGCGAGTTCGAGCTGCGGGCGCAGGCCGTGGTGGTGACGTCCGGCGGTATCGGCGGGGACCAGGCCATGATCCGGCGGAACTGGCCGGTCGAGCGGATGGGCCCGCCGCCGGAGTCGATGATCACCGGCGTCCCGGCGCACGTCGACGGCCGGATGCTGCGGATCACCGAGGACGCCGGCGGTTCGCTGGTGAACCGGGACCGGATGTGGCACTACACGGAGGGCATACGCAACTGGGACCCGGTCTGGCCGGACCACGCCATCCGGATCATCCCCGGCCCGTCCTCGCTGTGGCTGGACGCGACGGGTCGCCGCCTTCCGGCGCCGCTCTTCCCCGGTCACGACACGCTGGCGACGCTGCGCCACATCCTCGCGACCGGCCACGCCCACTCGTGGTTCGTGCTGACCCGTTCGATCGTGGAGAAGGAGTTCGCGCTCTCCGGCTCGGAGCAGAACCCCGACATCACCGGCAAGGACCTGCGGATGGTGCTCAACCGGGTGCGGGGCGGCGCGCCCGGCCCGGTGCAGGCGTTCCTCGACCACGGCGAGGACTTCGTGGTCCGGCGGTCCCTGCGGGAACTCGTCGACGGGATGAACGCCCTCACCCCGGACGCGCCGCTGGATTACGCGCGGGTCGAGGCGGAGGTCGAGGCCCGCGACCGCGGGGTGGGCAACCCGTACTCCAAGGACCTCCAGCTGATGGCGGTCCGCAACGCGCGCACCTACTGGCCGGACAAGATCACCCGGGTCGCCCGCCCGCACCGGCTCCTCGACCCCGCGCACGGCCCGCTGATCGCCGTGCGGCTGCACGTGCTGACGCGCAAGACGCTGGGCGGGTTGGAGACCGACCTGGACTCGCGGGTGCTGCGGCCGGACGGCTCACCGTTCGACGGGCTGTACGCGGCCGGCGAGGTCGCCGGGTTCGGGGGCGGCGGCATGCACGGGTACAACGCGCTGGAGGGCACCTTCCTCGGCGGCTGCGTCTTCTCGGGCCGCGCCGCCGGCCGCGCCCTGGCCCGGAGCCTCGCATGACCCCGCCGACCCCACCGACCCCGCCGACAGAGCCGCCAGCGCCGACGCCTCCGGTCCCGCCGACCGGCCGGACGGCGCTGGTCACGGGCGCGTCCTCAGGGATCGGGGCGGCGGTGGCGGCCGCGCTGGTGGCCCGCGGCCACCGCGTGCTGGGCACCAGCCGGGACCCGGCCGCGGTGGCCGAGCCGCTGCCGGGCGTGGAGTACCTGCCGCTCGACCTCGCCGACGAGTCCTCCCTCGTCTCCTGCGCCGCGGCGGCGGGGCCGGTGGACATCCTGGTGAACAACGCCGGGGAGAGCCAGAGCGGCCCGTTGGAGGAGCTGCCCATGGAGCTGGTCCGGCGGGTGTTCCAGCTCAACGTCTTCGGTGCCGTCCGGCTGACCCAGCTGGTCCTGCCGGGGATGCGGGAGCGGCGGTACGGGCGCGTGGTGATGGTCGGCTCGATGCTCGCCAGCTTCCCGCTCGCCTACCGTTCCTCCTACGTGGCGTCGAAGGCCGCGCTGCGCGGCTTCGCGTCCGCCGCCCGGCGGGAGGTCGCCGGGTTCGGCGTGGCGGTGACCACCGTGGAGCCCGGCGCGGTCAACACCGGTATCAGCGAGCGCCGCACCGGCCACCTGGCTCCGGGGTCGCCGTACGCCGACGGCTACCGCACGATGCTGGCGGCGCTGAACGCCAACGAGCGCGGCGGCGTCCCGGCGGAACGGGTCGCCGCGACGGTCGTCCGGGCGGTCGAGGCGTCGCGGCCGAAGCAGTTGTACGCGGTCGGCAGCAACGCGCCGTTGGCTTTTGCCCTGCGGCGGCTGCTGCCGAGGTCGGCGGCGGAGCTGATGGTCTCCCGGCGGCACGGCCTGCGCTGAACCGGGCAACCCGCTCAACCGCCGAGGGACACCGATGCTTCACGCGGTGGCCGGCTGCGGCGGGGCACCGGGGGCCGTGCCGCGGAAGGTGCCCCGGTAGGCGTGCGGGGTGGTGCCGGCCGCGCAGGAAGCGGTGCCGCACTACCGGGGCCGGGACACGCGCGCTGAGGCGCCGCGCCGGCCCCGGCGCCGGCGAGTCAGTCCAGTTCGGCGAAGCTCTCCACGGCCTGTGTCCGGCCGGTCACGACGATGACGTCACCCGGCTGGATGACGGTCTCCGCCGTGGCGTACGTGAAGTCCTGGCCGGAGCGCTTGATGCCGACGACGGTGACGCCGTAGGTGTTGCGGACCCCGGTCCGGCCCAGCGGCACACCCGTCGCCACGCTCGGGGCGACCGTCTTGACCAGCGCGTAGTCGTCGTCGAACTCGATGAAGTCCAGCATCCGGCCGGTCACCAGATGGGCGACGCGTTCGCCCATCTCGTGTTCGGGAAGCACCACGTGGTGTGCGCCGAGGCGTTCGAGGATCATGCCGTGCTGGCGGCTGATGGCCTTGGCCCACACGTTGGGGACACCGGCCTCCAGCAGGTTGGAGGTGACCAGGATGCTGGCCTCGACGTCCGACCCGATCGCGACGACCGCGCTGGAGAAGTCGTGCACCCCGAGCTGCCGCAGCACCTCGTCGTCGGTGGCGTCGGCGACGGCCGCGTGGGTGAGCAGATCGCGGTGGCGCTGCACCCGCCGCTCGCTCTCGTCCAGGCCGACGACGTCCCACTTCCGCGCCATCAGCTCGGTGGCGAGCGAGCTGCCGAAGCGGCCGAGTCCGATCACGGCTATTCGCTGCTCGCCGCCCGGCGGGCGTCCGGCACCGGCTCCCCGCTTCTTCTTCTTGCCGCGCGCACGCAGCCCGTGGAGGAAGGTTCCCATCGTCATCCAATGATCGGTCGTTCTTCGGGATGCTGAAAGCGCTGGCTGCGCTCGCGCAGGGCGAGCGCGGACACGAGGGTGATCGGTCCGATCCGGCCCACGAACATCAGCAGGATCACGATCAGCTCGCCAAGGGCAGGCAGTTCGCCGGTGAGACCGGCCGAGAGTCCGACCGTGCCGAACGCGGACACGGCCTCGAACAGCACGACCTCGAACTCGTGGTCCACAAGAGTGAGCAACGCGATCGTGGCGCCTATCACCAGGCCGACGCCTAGCAGCGCCACGGTCAGCGCCTGGCGCAGCACGTGGGGGGCGAGCCTGCGCCGGAAGATGCCGGACGTCGGCTCGCCGCGCACCTCGGCGAGGATCGCCGCGCCCAGCACGGCGAAGGTGGTCACCTTGATGCCGCCGGCCGTGCCGGCGCTGCCGCCGCCGATGAACATGAGCACGCAGGTGGTGAGCAGCGTGGCCTGCTCCATGGAGCCGACGTCGACCGCGTTGAAGCCGGCCGTGCGGCTCATCGCGGAGTGGAAGAACGCGTTCAGCACCTTCTCGCCCGTGTGCAGCGGGCCGAGGGTGGCGCCGTTCGACCACTCCAGGAAGAGGGTCAGCAGGGAGCCGAGGAACAGCAGCAGCGCGGTGGTCGCCACCGTGAGCTTCAGGTGCAGCGACCAGGCGATCCGGCCGGTGGCGCGGCGGCGCGCCCGGTGCCGCAACAGCTCGATGATCACCGGGAAGCCCAGTCCGCCGAGGATCACCGCGACGGCGATCGGCAGCGTGACCCACGGGTCCGTGGCGTAGCGCACCAGGCTGTCCGCGTTCAGGCTGAACCCGGCGTTGTTGAACGCCGAGATCGAGTGGAAGACGCCGTCCCACACCGCCTCGGGGAAGGGCGTCCCGTGGTGCAGGAAGAACCGCAGGGTCAGCACGACGGCGGTGACGCCCTCCACCACCAGCGTCACGAGCGCGACCCGGGTCAGCAGCCGCCGCACGTCGCCGATGCCCTGGCTCTTGGTCTCCGTCTGCGCGGAGAGTGTCATCCGCAGCCGCAGCTTGCCGGCGATCAGCAGCGCGAGCAGGGAGGCCAGCGCCATGATGCCGAAGCCGCCGACCTGGATGAGCGCCAGTACGACCCCCTGCCCGAAGCCGCTCCAGTGCTCGCCGGTGTCGACGACCACCAGCCCGGTGACGCAGACCGCCGAGGTGGCGGTGAACAGCGCCTGGACAAGGTCGGTGGGTTGCCCGTCGCGAGCCGCCACCGGGAGTGCCAGCAGGGTGGCGCCGGCCACGATGGTGACGGCGAACGCCATGACCACCGCCCGAGCCGGATGCATCCGAAAGAGCATCCGGCCCAACGTCAGACCTGCCACGTCGCACCGTTCCCAGACATACGGACCTCATGCCCCGGGCGCTTCCCGGTGGGCCGACGGGAACCATAGCTCCGTCGGATGGCCGGAAAACCACCTTTACTGCCCGGACCCGAGAACCTTGACGCCGCTTTGACGCCTGCCGCCGGCAGCCTGGAAGCGCAGGTGGGGGCGGTGTTCGACCCGGCTCGGGCGGAGGCTAGTGTTCCGGTTCGGCGGGCCGGCCCGCCGAACCGGAAC
>NZ_WMLF01000035.1 GCF_014156695.1 Streptomyces durbertensis
TGTATAAGAGACAGGGCCAGTCCCGGGTGGGGCGGCGGGGGGAACGAGGACCGGGCGGCCGGTAGCCGGTCAGCGGCGCGACATGTAGATGTCCAACGCCTTGTGGAGCAGCTTGTTCAGCGGGAAGTCCCACTCGCCGATGTACTCGGCGGCCTCGCCACCGGTGCCGACCTTGAACTGGATGAGGCCGAAGAGGTGGTCGCTGTCGTCCAGGGAGTCCGAGATGCCCCGCAGGTCGTAGACGCTCGCACCGAGCGCGTAGGCGTCCTGGAGCATCCGCCACTGCATCGCGTTGGACGGCCGGACCTCGCGCTTGTGGTTCGCCGAGGCGCCGTAGGAGTACCAGACGTGGCCGCCGACGACCAGCATCGTCGCGGCGGCGACCGCCTCGCCCTCGTGCTTGGCGAAGTACAGCCGCATCCGGTTCGGGTCCTCGGAGTTGAGGGCCTTCCACATCTGCTGGAAGTAGCCCAGCGGGCGCGGCCGGAAACGGTCCCGCTCCGCCGTCACCTCGTACAGCCGCTGCCACTCGGCCAGGTCGTCGAAGCCGCCCTGCACGACCTCGACGCCCGCCTTCTCGGCCTTCTTGATGTTGCGCCGCCACAGCTGGTTGAAGCCCTTGTGGACCTCCTCCAGCGTCCGGTTCTCCAGCGGCACCTGGAAGACGAAGCGGGGCTGCACGTCACCGAAGCCGGCGCCGCCGTCCTCGCCCTGCTGCCACCCCATCCGGCGCAGCCGGTCCGACACCTCGAACGCGCGCGGCTCGATGAACGTCGCCTCCACGTCCCGCAGGCGCTTGACCTCGGGGTCCTGGATGCCCTTCTTGATCGCGGCGGCGTCCCACTTTCGGATGACAACCGGCGGACCCATCTTGACGGAGAACGCGCCCTGCGACTTCAGGTGCGCCAGCATCGGCTGCAGCCACTCCTCGAGGTTGGGCGCGTACCAGTTGATGACCGGCCCCTCCGGGAGGTACGCCAGATAGCGCTTGACCTTCGGCAGCTGGCGGTAGAGCACCAGACCCGCGCCGACCAGCTCACCGGTCCTGTCGTCGAACCAGCCGAGGCTCTCCGACCGCCACTCCGTCTTCACGTCCGCCCATGCGGGCACCTGGCAGTGGCTGGCCGAGGGCAGGCCCTGGATGTAAGCCAGGTGCTGCTCACGGCTGATCGTCCTCAGGGTCAAGCTCATGCTGGGCGCTCCTCCGCGCTACTCCGCAGATCCGGCTTCGTCGTCACCCTCGTGGTCACAAGGTCTGCCGCGAAGCCTACTGGGAGCGGCAGGCGGCCGTACGGCCCCGGGCGCGGCGCGCATGCCGCACCCGGGGCCCGTGGCGCCCGCGCCGGGCCCGCGCCCGGGAGGAGTCGCTCAGCCGAGGATGCCTCCGAACAGTCCGCCGTTTGCCATGCCGAGGTAGAAGCCCACGGCGGCAGCGCCCAGACTGATGATCAACAGAAACCGTTCGGCGGTGGTGGCGGAGATCATCTGCCCCCAGGCCGCCGCCAGGATGCCCAGCAGCCCCGCCCAGGAGGCCAGCAGGTGCAGCCCCGGGAAGAAGCCGGCCACAAAGGCGACCAGGCCCACCACCACGGCCGCCGCGACCCAGGCGTTCTCCACCGGATGGGGCTTGCCGTCGCTGTTGAGGATGTTGCCGAGCTGGGAACGGAACCCGCGTTCCCGTACCGCTTGTGCCATGGGACACCTCCTGCCGGAAGGCGGCGCGGAGTGTAGCGCCGCTCACACCCGATGTGTCCAGATTGCGGCTGTTCACCGGCGGATTTCAACCGGAAGGGCATCGGCGGCTACTCTGTACCGTCTGCACTGGTGTCTGCCCTGCGCCCCGCCGGCTCCACGGCCGGGGTTCCGGCCGGTCCCACTGACCCTCCTCGGATTGTCAGTGGCGTCGGATAGGAATGGGGGGCAGGTTCGGAACACACCCGTGCCGGCACGCATAACAACCCTCCTGCCACGGAACGACCGTGGCCGTTGAGTCCAGAGGAGGTGGGTTCCACATGCGTCACTACGAGGTGATGGTGATCCTCGACCCCGAGGTCGAGGAGCGCGCGGTCTCCCCGCTGATCGAGAACTTCCTCGCCGTTGTCCGTGAGGGCAAGGGCAAGGTCGAGAAGGTCGACACCTGGGGCCGTCGCCGTCTCTCCTACGAGATCAACAAGAAGCCCGAGGGCATCTACACGGTCATCGACCTGCAGGCCGAGCCCGCGGTCGTCAAGGAGCTCGACCGTCAGATGAACCTGAGCGAGTCGGTCCTCCGGACCAAGGTCCTGCGTCCCTCGACCCACTGAGCGCGCCCACCGCGCGCTGAGTGACCGAGGGGCCACCGAGTAGCACCCCCCGCGTGCCGCCCAGGGCGGCACGTCAGCACCACCCGCACCCGCACCACCCCGCACCAAGCAGCCAGCAGCAATCGCCGAGAGGTTCACCCATGGCAGGCGAAACCGTCATCACCGTCGTCGGCAACCTGACCGACGACCCCGAGCTGCGATTCACCCCGTCCGGTGCGGCCGTCGCGAACTTCACCATCGCGTCGACGCCTCGGACGTTCGACCGCCAGACCAACGAGTGGAAGGACGGCGAGCCGCTGTTCCTCCGCTCCTCCATCTGGCGGCAGGCCGCGGAGAACGTCGCGGAGTCCCTCACCAAGGGAATGCGCGTCATCGCCCAGGGCCGGCTCCGTCAGCGCTCCTTCGAGACCCAGCAGGGCGAGAAGCGCACCGTGATGGAGCTCGAGGTGGACGAGATCGGGCCGGCGCTTCGCTACGCCACCGCGAAGGTCACCAAGACCGGTGCGCGCGGCGGCGGCCAGGGCGGCGGCTTCGGCGGCGGCCAGGGCGGCCAGGGCGGCGGCGGCTGGGGCGGCGGCCAGGGCGGTCAGGGCGGCGGCCAGGGGCAGGACCCCTGGGCGACCGGCGCCCCCGCCGGCGGCGGCCAGCAGGGCGGCGGCGGTGGCGGCTGGGGCGGCGGCTCCGGCGGCCAGGGCGGCGGCTACTCGGACGAGCCCCCCTTCTGACGAAGGCCGGGCTCAGCACCCACTTCTTGAACATCCCACTGGAGAGAGACAATGGCGAAGGCGCCTGCTCGCAAGCCTAAGAAGAAGGTTTGCGTGTTCTGCAAGGAGAAGATCTCCTACGTCGACTACAAGGACACGAACCTGCTGCGGAAGTTCATTTCCGACCGCGGCAAGATCCGTGCCCGCCGGGTCACCGGCAACTGCACCCAGCACCAGCGTGACGTCGCCACGGCTGTGAAGAACAGCCGTGAGATGGCGCTGCTGCCCTACACCTCGACCGCGCGATAAGGAAAGGGTGACCCACTGATGAAGATCATCCTGACCAACGAGGTCTCCGGCCTCGGCATCGCCGGCGACGTCGTCGACGTCAAGGACGGGTACGCCCGTAACTACCTGCTCCCCCGCGGTTTTGCGATCCGCTGGACCCGGGGCGGCGAGAAGGACGTCGAGCAGATCCGTCGCGGTCGCAAGATCCGCGAGATCGCCACGATCGAGCAGGCCAACAGCATCAAGGGCCAGCTCGAGGGCACCAAGGTGCGGCTCAAGGTCCGCGCCGGCGACGGCGGCCGCCTCTTCGGCTCCGTCACCCCGGCCGACATCGCCTCCGCGGTGAAGGCCTCGGGCGGCCCGGACCTGGACAAGCGCCGCATCGAGCTCGGCTCGCCGATCAAGAGCCTCGGCCTGCACGAGGTCTCGGTGCGTCTGCACTCCGAGGTCGTCGCGAAGGTCGGCATCGAGGTGCAGCCCGCCTGACGGCGGTGACGTTCCTCGGACGCGCGTCCGACGTGTGGGGCCGCGACCCGTCAAGGGTCGCGGCCCCACACGCGTCAGTGGCGGCGGTGGCGCCCGGCCGGCATCAGCGGCCCGGGACGCAGACGGCGTAGACGGTCAGCGGCAGCGCCCGCGGCTCGTCCGCCTCCTCCTTGCCGCCCTTCCCCTTGCCCTTGCCGTCCTTGCCCTTCCCGTCCTTGCCCTTGCCGCCCTTGCCCTTCCCCTTGCCCTTCCCGTCCTTGCCGCCCTCGTCGGCCTTGTCGGCCTTGTCGTCGACCTCGCCCCAGGCGGACCCCTCCCAGCCATGCCCGTCCTGAGTGGGCCGCGAGCGCAGGACGGAGATCTCGTCGTCGTGCTCGACGTCGACGCCGCCACCGGTCACCCGGTGGTGCTCGGGGCAGTACACCGTGACATCGCCCACGCCGCTCTTGGTGACGATCGTGGTCGGCGCGGCCGCCGCCGGAGCGGCCAGGCCCAGCCCGAGGGCCGTGGCGACACCGGCGGACAGCAGGACAGTGGAGACACGTCGCAGAGTGATCATGTCTCCTGACTAGCGCACCCCGCCCGCGGACCTCGCGCGGCACGCGAACGCCACCTGCCGCCGTCGCCTGATCAGGTGCCCCGAGGCCCACCAGCGCCCGGAGGCCCGCGGAGGCGTCCCGGTGAGACCGCTGGCGCAGCCGCGTCTCCGCAGCTCAGGGGCGGAGGGCGACCCACTTCTTCCCGTCTCGGGACGGAACGGCGGGGCGGGCCGGTCGCCGCTGGCAGAGTGTGGGCGTCGGCCCGGGCGACCACCTGTCGCACCCCGGCCGTGAACCACCTGACCGGAGGGATCCACACCGCATGCCCGGCTTCCGCAGACATCTCGCCGCCCTCGCCGCCCTCGGCGGCACCCTGGTCACGGCACCCGCTGCGGCGGCCGAGACGAGGACAGGACGATCGGGCGGCGTCAGCGCAGCCTCGACCTGCAGGGGCGACGCGGGGTCGTACCTCAAGGAGAAGGGCATCCACTTCTACCCGGCCGGGTACAACCTCAAGACCACCAAGCACTGCAACGACATCCAGATCAAGCCGAAGACCGACCGCTGGGTCGCGGTATGCCTCAGCAAGCTCGGCTGCCGTGGCTCCAAGCTGGCCAAGGCGGGCACGTGGACGGTGCTGGCGACCAACGTCAAGACCGGCACCGAGTACCACTTCTTCTTCCGCTCGACAGCCCGGTCCACGGGCTCATACGCCGCCTGACACGCTCAGGCGGTAAACGGGGGCGGGAGTGGGGTCGGCCCGACAGCGGCCGGCCCCACTCCGTCGATCCGGGGAGACACCCACAGCGGTAACCGGAACGGCAACCCACCTCACGAACAGTCCCTTTGACCCGGCTGTCCGCTCAGACCCGACGAATTCGCCCGTCGGGTCGCGGATTCCACTGGGTACTCTGGGACGTTCCGGGCCATGACCAGGCCGGGTGCGACGTGAGGGGAAGAGGCGTTGTCGATGAGCCGACGGCCGACGGGGGCGCGAACGTCCGATCCGCAGGTGAAGCGGTTCGTCGACCAGCTGCGGTGGCTCAAGGACACCAACGGGCTCAGCCTGACGACGCTCGCCCGGCGCACCAACTACAGCAAGTCGTCCTGGGAGCGGTACCTCAACGGCAGGAGTCTGCCCTCGGTCGAGGCCGTACGGGAGCTGGCCGAGCTGTGCCGGGCGAACGGGGACCAGCTCGTGGCGCTGCGCGCGCTCGCGGAGGAGAGCTGGGACAACGGGCCGGTGTCCGCCGCACCGGCCGACACGGCGGAGGCCGCCACCGCGGAGGCCGACGGCCCCGCAGGTCTCCCCGGTTCCGGCGGGCCCGGCGGGCCCGGCGAGGCCGACGAGGCCGACGCCCCGCCCGCGGCGAAGAACGCGGCGGAAGAGCCGCGTGCCACGCCGACCTCCCCGCCGCGCGGAAGACGCCACCGCACGGCCGTCCTCGCGGCCGCGGTGGGCGGGCTCGCCGTCGCCGCGGTCGCCGTCGCCGTGCTGCTGACCTCCTCCGGATCCACCGTGGCGGAGGAGCGGACGCCGGCGCAGCCGGAGTTCGTGTTCGAACCGGGCCGCTCCTACGACTGCGACGTCCGCCGTGACGGCGGCCTGCTCGAGGCAGGACACAGCAACAGCACGGACGCCGTGCTCCAGCAGATCAGCACCAGCTGGGACGTGGTCGAGGCGCAGTGCCTGCTGGAGCACCGGGGCTACGAGGTCGGCGTCGTCGACGGCGCGTACGGGGCGGCCACCGAACGCGCCGTGAAACGCTTCCAGCACGACTCGGACCTGGTGGTGGACGGCATCATGGGGCCGCACACCTGGAAGGAACTCCGGCGTTGAGTCGCGCCCCGCTCCCGCCGGAACGGGCCAGACTCGCGCGGGAGTTGCGGGAGTTGCGCGAGCTGACCGGGCTCAGCCTCGCGGCGCTCGCCGAGCGCACCACCGCGAGCAGGTCGTCCTGGCAGCGCTACCTCAGCGGCACCCACCTGCCCCCGCGTGAACTGGTGGAGGATCTCGCGGCGCTGGCCGGCGAACAGGCCGGCCCCCTCGTGGCCCTGTGGAAACTGGCCGCCGCGGCCCGGCCGGTGTCGGCGCCGAACGGTCCCCCGACCGAACCGCCCCGGTACCCGCCGCCCACGACGAACGCACCACGCACTCCCGAGCGGCCACAGCCGGCTACGGCCCCGGCACCGGAAGCGCCCGCCGCAGCGCCACCGTCCGGCCCCGGAGGCGGAACGGAGGCGGGACACGGGACGGCGGCGGGACACGGGACGGCGGCGGCACGCGGGACGGCGGCGGCACGCGGGACGGCGGCGGCACGCGGGGCGGGGGCGGACCGGAACCCGCGCCGACGCGGCTATCTGCTCGCCGCCGCCCTGTCGACCGGTCTCCTGCTGAGCGCCGCGGTCGGTTCCGTGCTCTTCGCCCGGGACGGCTCCGAGCCGGAGCCGCGGCCGCTGCGGCCCGGCTGCAACGGCGAGGGCTGCACCGGGAAGGACGCGCAGCCGCAGGCCTGCGCCCTCGCGGGCGGTGATCTTCGGACGCTGGCCGAGCGGGAGTACCCGGGCCGGACCGCCGTCGAGATCCGCTACAGCGGGGACTGCTCGGCGGCCTGGGCGCGGGTGAGGTTCGGGCGGGTCGGTGACCGGGTCGAGATCCGGGCGCCCGGCCAGCCGCGGCAGACCGTGGAGGTCAGGGACCGGTACGACGCGGAGGGGTACCTCTCCACGCCTATGGTGGCGGGCGACCCGGCCGCCCTCCGGGCGTGCCTCGTCTCCGCGGACACCGGAGAGCGCGGCTGCTTCTCACCGTGACTGCTCGCGGCGGCCTCTCGACGTGCCCCTCGCAGTGCCCCCTCGCCGCGGCCTCTCGCCGGGCCTCTCGCCGCGCCGCCTCCCCTGCGACCCTTCGTCTGACCGTCAGGAGCGGCGTACCGCGCCGGTGACGGCCCAGCGGCCCGACCTGGCCCGCAGGCCGAGCGTCAGCAACCGGGTGGTCATCATCAGCCCGGCCAGGGTCGCCCACAGCGCCACCAGGCCGCCGCCGAACACCGGCACCAGCATCGCCACCGGCGCGAACACCATCAGCACCGCCAGCATCGCCCAGGCGAGGTAGGGCCCGTCGCCGGCGCCCATCAGCACCCCGTCCAGGACAAAGACGACGCCCGCGATCGGCTGCCCGAGGGCGACCACCAGCAGCACCACCAGCAGTTGGTCGTGTACGGCGGGGTCGGGGGTGAAGATCCTTCCGACGAACGGTGCCACGGCGGCGAGCGCCGCCCCCAGCACCACTCCCGCGGCCACGCCCCAGCGCACCATGCGCCGGCACGCGGCCCGGGCGCCGTCGGCGTCGCCGGCGCCGAGGTAGCGCCCGATGATGGCCTGCCCGGCGATGGCGATGGCGTCGAGCGCGAAGGCCAGCAGTGTCCACAGGGTGAGGGTGATCTGGTGGGCCGCGACCTCGACGTCGCCGAGCCGGGCGGCCACGGCCGTGGCGATCATCAGCACGGCGCGCAGCGACAGCGTCCGCACGAGGAGGGGCGCGCCGGCCCTGGCGCTGGCCCGGATGCCCGCCGCGTCGGGCCGCAGCGAGGCGCCGTGCCGCCGGGCGCCGCGGACCACGACGAACAGGTAGGCGGCGGCCATGCCGGCCTGGGCGAGGACCGTGCCCCAGGCGGAGCCGGCGATGCCCATCCCGAGGCCGTGGACGAGCAGCAGGTTGAGCAGTCCGTTTGCCGTGAAGCCGGCGACGGCGACGAGCAGCGGCGTCCTGGTGTCGTGGAGTCCGCGCAGTACGCCGGTCGCGGCGAGCACGACCAGCATGGCGGGCACGCCGAGCGAGCTGATCCGCAGGTAGGTCACCGCGTAGGGGGCGGCCGTGGACGAGGCCCCGACGGCGTCGACGAGGGCGGGGGCCAGTGGCCACAGCAGCGCGGTGGTGGCGAGTCCGAGGAGGAGCGCGAGCCAGATGCCGTCCATGCCCTGGCGCAGGGCGGCGGGGAGGTCGGCGGCGCCGAGTCGGCGGGCGACGGCGGCGGTGGTGGCGTACGCGAGGAAGACGAAGAGGTTGACGCCGGTGGCGAGGAGGGCGGCGGCGACGCCGAGGCCGGCGAGTTGGGCGGTGCCGAGGTGCCCGACGATGGCGCTGTCGGTCAGGAGGAAGAGCGGTTCGGCGACGAGGGTGCCGAAGGCGGGCAGGGCGAGGGCGATGATCTCCCGGTCGTGGCGCCGGCTCAGCGCGCGGTGGGGGTCGCGGGGGGCGTCGCGCCGTGGGCTCCGGGGTTCGGTGGCCGACCGGCGTGGGCGCTCGGGCTGTGACGTGTCCGGTTCCTGTCGGGCCTCCTGTGAGGTTCCCGGGCGCCCCGGCTGCGGTGAGCGCGATGACCACGATGACATGGACTGATCCAATCATCCACAAGTAATGATCGCAAGGCTCTGCTGGCTATTACACGGCCTCCGGAAGGGTCCCCTTCGACGCCCCATCGGCGCAGAACTTCAACAACCTTCCCAACTTTTTGCCCTGCACAGCTCGTGGATGACGTATGCCCAGCTCACAGCGGGTTTCCGCGCGGCCGCGCCCCGTCGTCCACAGGGTTGTCCCCCGACTCGCCCACAGGTTCCGGGGGGTTCTCCACAGGTTCTGCCCAGTCACCCACAGGGGCCTGTGGATAACTGAATTGGGCGTCGGGCCGCCAGGGCCGTACCGTTGTCCGGCGCCCGTCCCCGTCCCACCCGGGTTCCACCCGTCTTCGCCGCCCGATCGGCGCGCCGTAACCGGGGACGAGCGCCGATCTGTCAGAGCGATGACGTAGGAAGAGCCGTACACACCCGACGAGGGACCACGGCCGTGAGGAGGTGGCGAGGGTGGCCCAGCCAGAACACCTTGACGAGCCCTGGGCCGTCGACGCCCCGCCGCCGCCATCGGACGACGGCGATGTGCGCACCGGGCTCCCCCTCTCCCGTCCGCGACGCGGCGACGGCCGCCAGGGCCGCGGCGGCGAACAGCACGACCGCGGCACCGACGACTTCGCGGCCAGCGCCTTCGAACGCGTCCCGCCCCAGGACCTGGCCGCCGAGCAGTCGGTCCTCGGCGGCATGCTGCTCTCCAAGGACGCCATCGCCGACGTCGTCGAGGTGCTCCAGGGCCAGGACTTCTACCGGCCCGCCCACGAGACGATCTACCAGGCCGTCCTCGACCTCTACGCCAAGGGCGAGCCCGCCGACCCGATCACCGTCGCCGCCGAACTGACCAAGCGCGGCGAACTCGCGAAGGTCGGCGGCAACGGCTACCTGCTCTCCCTCGTGCAGACCGTGCCGACGGCCGCGAACGCCGAGTACTACGCCGAGATCGTGCACGAACGGGCGGTGCTGCGCCGCCTCGTCGAAGCCGGCACCCGCATCACGCAGATGGGCTACGCGGCCGACGGCGACGTCGACGAGATCGTCAACTCCGCGCAGGCCGAGATCTACGCCGTCACCGAGCAGCGCACCTCCGAGGACTACCTGCCGCTCGTCGACATCATGGAAGGCGCCCTCGACGAGATCGAGGCCATCGGCTCCCGCAGCGGCCAGATGTCCGGCGTACCCACCGGCTTCACCGACCTGGACTCCCTCACCAACGGCCTGCACCCCGGCCAGATGATCGTCATCGCCGCGCGTCCCGCCATGGGCAAGTCGACCCTCGCGCTGGACTTCGCGCGGGCCTGCTCCATCAAGCACAAACTGCCCAGCGTCATCTTCTCCCTGGAGATGGGCCGCAACGAGATCGCCATGCGCCTGCTCTCCGCGGAGGCGCGCGTCGCGCTCCACCACATGCGCTCCGGCAGCATGACCGACGAGGACTGGAACCGCGTCGCCCGCCAGATGCCGCAGGTCACCGAGGCCCCGCTGTACATCGACGACTCGCCGAACCTGTCGATGATGGAGATCCGGGCCAAGTGCCGCCGCCTCAAGCAGCGCAACGACCTCAAGCTGGTCGTCATCGACTACCTCCAGCTGATGCAGTCCGGCGGCTCCCGCCGGCCCGAGTCCCGGCAGCAGGAGGTGTCCGAGATGTCCCGTAACCTCAAGCTGCTCGCCAAGGAGCTGGAAGTACCGGTCATCGCGCTCTCCCAGCTGAACCGCGGCCCCGAACAGCGCACCGACAAGAAGCCGATGGTCTCCGACCTCCGCGAGTCCGGCTCCATCGAGCAGGACGCCGACATGGTCATCCTGCTGCACCGCGAGGACGCCTACGAGAAGGAGTCCCCGCGCGCCGGCGAGGCCGACCTCATCGTCGCCAAGCACCGCAACGGCCCCACCGCCACCATCACCGTCGCCTTCCAGGGCCACTACTCCCGCTTCGTCGACATGGCCCACAGCTGAACACCCCGCGGCTCAGCTCCACACCTCCCGTCGCGCGACCTCACATCGACGTCGGACGCGGACCGTCGGAGGTGCCCGCCACCGCCGGACCGCAGCCGACCGGTAGCCCGGCCACCACCAGGGCGATCGCCTGCTCAGCCGTCTCCGCCTCGCCGATCACCGTCCCCCGGGACGGGCCGCAGACCCGATAGCGCCCGCCTCCCAGCGGCGCGACGAACGGCACGTCCCACGAGTACGGGAACCCGGTGCAGGTCGAGAAGTGAAGTGACCAGTGACTGGTGAGCGGATACAACCGCCGCAGCCTCGGCTCGACCGACGCCGTCTCGGCGAGGGCCAGTGTCCAGCGGGCGGCGGCAAGTCGATCGGCTTCCTGGCGCAGGTCCGCCAGGAGGAGCCGCCACCGCACGGTGACCGCTTCGGCCGGACCGCGTTCATGGGCTTCGGCCAGTTCGCTCACCTCGATGAAGGGAGCGACCTTCTCGATCTCGCGGAGCCGGGCCCCGCTCCGCCAACCCGCTGCGGCGCGGGCCAGCTCCGCCAGGTCGGAGGTCGAGCCCGAGAGTAGTTGGACGCCTTGCCGCCAGCCGTCGATGATGAACCACCGGCTCTCAGCTCCGATGTGGATCCGGCAAGGTCGCCGGTCAGGAGCTGTGCTGGTGACGCCAGCGGTCCGGAGCGGGTCCGCAGCGTCGCTGATCACCGCGCCCACGTCCACCCCCTGCGTGGCGGCAGCCAGTTCCAGAGCCGCGGCCAGA
Source organism: Streptomyces durbertensis (assembly GCF_014156695.1). Lineage (GTDB taxonomy): Bacteria > Actinomycetota > Actinomycetes > Streptomycetales > Streptomycetaceae > Streptomyces > Streptomyces durbertensis. The sequence continues at coordinate 11,439 of NZ_WMLF01000035.1, forward strand.
CCGCCGGCAGCCGCGAGATCCGGATAGAGAGCGGGGTCTGCGGGAGTCGCTTCGCGTCGAACGTGGCGTGGAGAGTTCGAGGTCACCGCCGAAGTCTGCCGTCCGTGCTGAGGAGACGGCCAGCCCCGAGGGACGAACCTCGCCTGCCGGACGGTGAGGCAGGTACGCCTGGCGCCAGGCGAGTTGGCTGTGCTGCGGGCCCCCGAAAAGACTTCGACGTGGTCGGAAGGGCGCGGCTACAGTCGGCCGGATGGCATCGATAAGGCATATCCAGCTCACTTTCGACTGCGCGGAGCCGGAGCGCGTCGCGCGCTTCTGGTGCGAGGTGCTCGGATACGTCGTACCGCCGCCGCCGGAGGGGTTCGGCAGCTGGGAGGAGTACACACGCTCGCTGCCGCCGGAGCAGCGGGACGCGTGGTTCGCCTGCGTGGACCCCTCGGGCGCGGGGCCTCGGCTGTACTTCCAGCGGGTCCCCGAGGGGAAGACCGCCAAGAACCGGGTGCACCTCGACGTCCGGGCCGGCGCCGGGCTGGTGGGCGAGGAGCGTCTCGCCGTGCTCGAAGCGGAGTGCGAACGGCTCGTCGCCCTCGGCGCGGTCCATGTGAAGACGCTGTACGCCGACGAGGAGAACGAGTCGTGCATCAACATGCGCGACATCGAGGGCAACGAGTTCTGCCTCGACTGAGCGAGGCGAGGGCAGCCGCGCCGGCCTCGGCGCGCCGGGTCAGGGGGCGCCGGGTCAGGGGGCGGTGGCCGGTTCGGCCTGGTGGGCGTCATGGAGGAGGTCCGTGAAGGCCGGGGCCGCCGGCAGCTCGACGGACCCGATCCGCCGGACCACGACGGCCGGTGTCCAGGAGTTCATGACCACGGCACCCGACAGGTACGGCAGGTCCTTGACGGTGACCGGCCGGACGACCTGGGGGACACTCCTCCTCTCCAGTTGCCTGCGGACCGTCGACATCATCGTCCCCGCCAGCATCTCGGCGTCCGGCCACACCACCCTCTCGCCGTCCCAGAAGGCGAGGTTCCAGATCGTGCCCTCGCTGAGACGTCCCCGCCGGTCGACGAAGACGGCGTCGTCGAAGCCGCGACGGACCGCGTTCCGCAGGTGGTAGGTCTTGGCCACCTCGCCGACGTGCTTGACGGCAGGGAGAGGACGCTCGTGGTCGACCGTCGCGAGCGCCAGCGGCCCGGTCGGGCCGTCGGAGGGCGGCCCTGTGCGAACGAGGACACGGGGGCGTTCCGGCGCCGCGTCCGCCGCCGGGGCGGTGAACTCGCCGGGCGCCGAGTAGACCGTGACGGTCAGCGACACGTCTTCCGGAGCGCGCGCCAACGCCTCCCGCATCAGCGCGCGCACGTCCGCATCGGGCAGCGCCCGCCCGAACATCTCCAGCGAGGCCGCCCGCAGCCGCGCCAGATGCAGGTCGAGGCCCCGGAGCAGTCCGCCGCGCACCTGTACGGCGGTGAAGTGCGCGTAGCCCGCGAACGCGAGCGGGGTGAGCTGCGCCGCCGTCGCAGGCCTGCCGTCGAGCCAGGCGACCGGTTTGTCTGTCGTTTCCATACCCGCGAACCCTTCCGAAAGAACCGTCAGGGGACGGCAGCAACCTGCCATGGTGTTCCCCTGTGGCGTGGAATTCCCACGCCTGCGCCGACGTTAGAGCCTCACACCGGTGTGAAGGTCAAGCGTGGAAGTGCCAGGTCGGGGCGGGGTGTTCGAAGGATGCGGATCGGCGAGTTGGCGCGACGGACCGGGGTCAGCGCGCGCCTGCTCAGGTACTACGAGGAGCAGGGCCTCCTCACCGCCGGCCGTGCGGCGAACGGCTACCGCCACTACGAGGAGGACGCGGTCGCGACCGTGCACCGCATCCGGACGCTGCTGGACGCGGGCCTGCCGACCGAGCTGATCCGCGCGGTGCTGCCCTGCGTGCGGGACGCGCCGCCCGGCGTCGACTGGTGCGCGGAGCTGCGCGAGGACGTCCGCGAGCGGCTTGCCCAGATGGACGAGGCCATCAGCCGACTGCAACACCGACGCGCCCTCCTCGCCCGCTATCTGACGTCGTGACCGCCGACGCGGGGCGACCGCGGGGGCGAGCGTGGCGCGGGGCGCCGGGGCGCCGGGGCGCGGAGATAGGGCGGGAGCCCGCGCTACCGGAGGGCTGGGCTGTGGCCTGAAACCGTCCTTACGCATCTCTATCCCGGCAGAGACAAGGCTGATTCCAGCCAACCCCTTCTTGAACGAAGTGTTTCAGCCGTCGTTTTCAGCCGCTGGCCGCCGGGCGGCCAGATCGGACAAAGCGGCCTCTCCGCCCGCGTCTCGTTACGGATGTATCTCCGAGCAAGCTCCGGACCGTAACTTCTCCTCCCAACACCCCCCGATGACCGCTTGTTTATTGGTCCTGTTCGCTTCTGACCGAACGCGTTCAAGGAGCCATAGCCTCCCCGCGGCGACGAGGAAAACCCTCCCGCCTCCATCCCCACACGAGGAGTGCTGATGCTCCACCGCGCCCGCATGTCCGCCGGCACGCGCAGACGCCTGATCGGTGTCGCCGCCGTCGTCGGAGCGCTCGCCCTGGCTCCGCTGTCCGCCCCCGCCCAGACCGCCGTGGCCGCGGCGGAGGTGGCCGAGGACTGCGTCGACGAGTCCCCCGCGCTCTCCGGAGCCCGCAAGCCGGCCCCCGGCCACGAGCACGGCGGCCCCCACCGCGCGGAGCCGAACGAGATCAGCGCCGCCAAGGCCGAGGAGATGGACAAGGCGCTCCGCAAGAAGGTCTCCGACCTGCGGGACAAGGGCCGGCTCCAGCCGACCGCGCCGCTGGTCACCACCGACGTGACGATCCCCGTCTACTGGCACGTCATCCACGACGGCAGCACCGGCAAGCTCGGCCAGTCGGACATCAGCGCGCAGATGTCCGTGCTCAACGACGCCTTCGCGGGCAAGGGCGCCGGCAACAACAACTCGCCGTTCCGGTTCTCGCTCAAGGAGACCACCTACACCGACAACGCGTCCTGGTACGCGGCCGGTTACGGCTCCCGCGCCGAGCGCGAGATGAAGGCCGCGCTGCGGCAGGGCGGCCCCGAGACGCTGAACATCTACTCCAACAGCGCCGGCGGCGACCTCCTCGGCTGGGCCACGTTCCCCAGCTCCTACAAGGGCAACCCGCAGATGGACGGCGTGGTCCTGCTCGACTCCTCGCTGCCCGGCGGATCGACACCGAACTACAACGAGGGCGACACCGCCACCCACGAGGTCGGCCACTGGCTGGGGCTGTACCACACGTTCCAGGGCGGCTGCAACGGCAAGGGCGACTACGTCGACGACACTCCGGCCGAGGCGAGCCCGGCGTACGAGTGCCCCGAGGGGCGCGACTCCTGCCCCCGCAAGCCCGGGCTGGACCCGATCCACAACTTCATGGACTACACGTACGACGCCTGCATGACCCAGTTCACCAGCGGCCAGGTGCGGCGGATGTCCGACAACTGGGCGGCGTACCGGGGCTGAGCCACCCCGCGGCTCGCAGGCCCGCGCCGCTCACAGGCCCCGCGCACGTCACAGGCGACGTGCGCGGGGCCGATCCGCGTGCGCACGCGCTCAGCGGACGATCATCACCACGCTCGCGGTGACGCCCACCGTCACGATCACCGCGCGCAGCGCCGCCGGCGCCAACCGCCGCCCTATCCGCGCCCCGGCGAGCCCGCCGACGACGGCACCTGCGGCGACGCACCCGGCCGCCTGCCAGTCGACGGTCGCCACCACCACGAACACCACGGCGGCGACCCCGTTCACGATCGCGGCCAGCACGTTCTTCGCCGCGTTCAGGCGCTGCAGGTCGTCGCGGAGGAACGTGCCGAACAGTCCCATGAGCACCACGCCCTGCGCGGCGCCGAAGTAGCCGCCGTACACCCCGGTGCCGAGTACGCCCAGCCACAGCGGCGTCCCGCCGTCGACGCCGCCTGCCGCGCCGCGCTCCCGGCGCCGCGCCACCCACCGGCTCACCCGCGGCTGGAACAGCACCAGCACGCAGGCGCTCAGGATCAGCACGGGCACCACGGCACGGAACGTCGACTCCGGCAGCCGAAGCAGCAGCAACGCGCCCACAAGACCGCCCACCAGGGAGGCAGCGCCGAACCGCAGCAGCCGCGGCAACTGCCCGCGCAGCTCCCGGCGGTAGCCCCAGGCAGCACTGATCGTGCCCGGCACCAGGCCGACGTTGTTGGTGACGTTGGCGAGCACCGGCGGATAGCCGAAGGCGAGCAGCGTCGGGAAGGTGATCAGGGTTCCCGAGCCCACCACCGCGTTGATGGCGCCCGCCGCCACCGCCGCCCCGCCGATCGCCAGCGCTTCCAGAAGCTGCACGTCACGCCCCTCCCCGCCCCACCGGGCGAGCCGGGCGGCCCGCCGCGTTGGCGATCGTGGTCCACGACCGGACAGGGCGTCAATCGTCACCTTCTCCGGTCACTCGCCTCCGCCTCCCGGGACCGGGCGCCCCGGTCCGGTTGAATGGGGCCGGTTGAACCGGGAAGGCGGGCCGCGCGCGGCCCTGCGGCCCGGGCGAGAGGAGGCAGCATGCTGGTGATCGGTGAGTGCGTCGCCGACATCGTCCAGGGCGCGGACGGCCGGGAGCACGTCCACCCCGGCGGCAGCCCGGCCAACGTCGCCTACGGGCTCGCCAGGCTCGGACACCCCACCGATCTGCTGACCCAGCTCGGCGAGGACCGGCTCGGCGCCCTGCTCTCCGCGCATCTGCGCTCGGCCGGCGTCCGGGTGCGCACCGACGGCGCCGAGGGCGTCCGCACCCCTTCCGCCACGGTCCGGTTGGGCGGCGGCCAGCACGGTGACGGCGCCCGCTACGAGTTCGACATCAACTGGACACTGCGTCCGACGCCGCTGCCGGCCACCGACCATCTGCACATCGGCTCGATCGGGGCCGTCCTGGAGCCCGGCGCGACCACCGTGCTGGCCGCCGCCGAGGAGCTGAGGCAGGGCGCGACCGTCAGCTACGACCCGAACGTACGGCCCGCCCTCATGGGCCGGCGCGCCGACGCGGTGGCACACGTGGAGCGCTGCGTCTCCCTCAGTGACATCGTGAAGGCGAGCGACGAGGACCTCGCCTGGCTCCTTCCCGACGAGCCCCCGGAGGAGGTGGCCGGGCGCTGGGCGGCGCTGGGCCCTTCCCTGGTCCTGGTGACGCGTGGCGCACGCGGCTCGTTCGCGGTCCCCGCCCGCGGGGACGTGCTGGTCGACCGGCATCCTCATCCGGTGGTCGTCGCGGATACCGTCGGCGCGGGCGACGCCTTCATGGCCGGCGCGCTGCACGCGCTCGCCGCGGCGGGACTGCTGGGCGCCGACCGCCGGGCCGCGCTCGCGGCGCTCGGCGAACGGCAGCTCGGCGACGTCCTCCGGGTCGCGTCGGCCGCCGCCGCGGTCACCGTCACCCGGCCCGGCGCCAACCCGCCGGACGAGGCGGAACTCGCCGCCGCCCTCGCCGAGGGCTAGGGCCTGTCCTAGGCGAGCACCAGGCGGTGGACGAGCCGGAGGGCGGGACGTGCCCACCGCGCCGCCCCCTCTCGCCGCTCGCCGGCGGGGCGGTAGGGCAGGATGGCGGCCATGAGTGCGCGTGACGAGAGCCCCGTACCGCCCACCCGCCAGGACGAGGTCGCGGCGGCGGCGAGCGAGCTGATCGGCGGTCCGCTCGGCAAGCGGGCTCTGACCGGCGGCAGCTGGTGGAACCCCGTGCGGATCGTCGCGCTGGTCGCGCTCGGTGTCTTCGCGCTCGGCATGGTGCAGAAGCTGCCCTGCTACAACGAGGCGTGGTTCTTCGGCCAGGGCGCGCAGTACGTGCACGCCTGCTACTCCGACATCCCGCACCTGTACGTGGGCCGCGGCTTCCACGAGGGCGCGGTGCCGTACCGGGACTCGATCGCGGACTACTCCCACGGCATGAAGTATCTGGAGTACCCGGTGCTCACCGGGCTCTTCATGCAGGTCGCGGCCTGGCTGACGCCCGACTCCGCCGTGCTGATGCACGAGCAGCAGATGTACTGGCTGGTCAACGCGGGCATGCTGATGGCCTGCACCGCCCTGCTCGTGGTGTGCGTCGCCCGTACCCACCGGCGTCGTCCGTGGGACGCCCTGCTTGTCGCGCTCGCTCCCGCGTTCGCGCTCACCGCGACGATCAACTGGGATCTGCTGGCCGTCGCGCTGACGGCCGCGGCGATGCTGATGTGGTCGCGGAGCCGACCGCTTGCCTTCGGGGTCCTGCTGGGGCTGGCGACCGCGGCGAAGCTCTACCCGCTGCTGCTCCTCGGTCCGCTGCTGGTGCTCTGCTGGCGGGCGGGGAGGCTGCGCGAGTGGGGGATCGCGCTCGCCGGCGCCGCCGGTTCCTGGGCGCTGGTGAACCTGCCGGTGATGCTGTACGCGTGGGAGGGCTGGACGAAGTTCTACACCTTCAGCCAGGAGCGGCCGGTCGACTTCGGCTCGGTGTGGCTGATCATCTCCCAGCGCACCGGCAGCCCCCTGGAGAACGCCAACACCTACGGCACCGCGCTGATGCTGCTGGGCTGCGCCGCGATCGCGACGCTCGCGCTGGCCGCGCCGCGACGGCCTCGTTTCGCGCAGCTCGCCTTCCTGGTGGTCGCCCTCTTTGTCCTCACCAACAAGGTCTATTCACCGCAGTACGTGCTGTGGCTGATCCCGCTGGCCGCGCTCGCCAGGCCCCGCTGGCGGGACTTCCTGATCTGGCAGTCCTGCGAGGTCGTCTACTACCTCGGTATCTGGTACTACCTCGCCTACACCAGCGGGGGCGAGAACAAGCAGGGACTGCCGCCCGAGGTGTACCAGCTGACGATCGCGGTGCACGTGCTCGGCACCCTCTACCTCTGTGCGCTGGTCGTGCGGGACGCCCTCAGGCCGCATCTCGACCGGGTGCGCCAGGACGGCTCGGACGACCCGTCGGGCGGTGTGCTCGACGGCGCACCGGACCGCTTCTCGCTGGCGCAGCCGGCCCGAAGGGCCGCGGGGCAGCAGCCGGGAACGCCCAGCCCACCCGGTCCGGACCGCGCCACCGCCGACCGGGCGTCCGGCTGACACGGTTTCACGTGAAACACTCGGCCCGCACCGGCTGATCAGGATCTGCGAGGCTGACCACCATGGCTGACGCACGCACCGGACTGGTCCACGACGGACGCGTCCTTCTGCGCTTCCGTGACTTCCGCCGACTGCTCGCGGTGCGGCTGCTGTCCCAACTCTCTGACGGGGTCTACCAGGTGGCGCTCGCCACCTACGTGGTGTTCTCCCCCGAGAAGCAGACGTCCCCCGCGGAGATCGCCTCCGCGATGGCCGTACTGCTGCTCCCGTACTCGGTGCTCGGCCCGTTTGTCGGTGTGTTGCTCGACCGCTGGCAGCGCCGGCAGGTGCTGCTGCTCGGCAACCTGCTGCGCGCGGTACTGGCCGTGGGCACCGCCGCGCTGATCGCGGCCTCGGCGCCGACCTGGCTGTTCTACGCCTCCGCCCTCTCCGTGACAGCGGTCAACCGTTTCATCCTGGCCGGGCTCTCCGCCTCCCTGCCCCGGGTCGTCGACGCCGAACGCCTGGTGATGGCCAACTCCGTCTCCCCCACGGCCGGCACGATCGCCGCGACCATCGGCGGCGGACTCGCGATCGGCGTCCGTCTGCTGGCGCCCGACGGCGGCGCCTCGGACGCCGCCGTCGTCCTGCTCTCCGCCGCGCTGTACCTGCTCGGCGGGCTGGCGGCCCTACGGCTCGGCCGCCAACTCCTCGGCCCCGAGCCCTCCTTCCTCCAGCCGCGCCTCGCGGCCGCGATCACCGACACCGTGCGTGGCCTGTGGAACGGGTTGCACCACCTGGGGCAGCGGCCGCTGGCCGCCAAGTCGCTGGCCGCGATGACCCTTCTGCGGTTCTGCTACGGCGCGCTCACGGTGATGGTGCTCATGCTCTGCCGCTACGCCTGGGCGGAGGACGTCGCGGAGGGAATGGCGCTGCTCGGCCTCGCCGTCGGCGTCTCGGGGTTCGGCTTCTTCGTCGCGGCGGTGCTGACGCCGCTCGGTGCGCGCCGGTTCGGGCGGTTGGGCTACATGGGCCTGTGGGCGGCGCTGGCCGCCGTCCTGCTGCTGCCGCTGGGCCTGCCGTTCCGGCCGGGGCCGATGCTCGTGGCCGCGTTCCTGCTCGGCGCGGCCACGCAGAGCGCCAAGATCTGCACCGACACCATCGTCCAGGCGGAGGTGGACGACGGCTACCGGGGCCGGGTGTTCTCCCTCTACGACATGCTCTACAACGTGGCGTTTGTCAGCGCCGCCGCCGTGGCGGCGCTGATGCTGCCGCCTGACGGCCGTTCGGCGACGCTGGTGGTGGGGGTGGCGGCGCTGTACGCGGCAATCGCCTGGTGGATCCACCGCATTCGACGGGCCCGCCTCGCCGGCACGTCGGCCTCGTGAGGGGCGCGCGACGTCACATCCGCGCATCATCCCTGTCACAAGGCGGCCCCACCCGGGCAGTTGTCAGTCCTTATCGCTAACTTACGTGGGCCACCTCAGTGAGGTGTGCGTCAGGCACTCCATCCCAAGGGGGACCCAGAATGTCCACTCCGCCTCCGCCTCCGCCCCAGGGCGGCAACCCCTACGGCCAGCCCGGTCCGCACCAGCCCGGTCCGCTCCAGCCCGGTGTGCCCCCGCACGGCACCCCGCCGCACGGGCAGCCCGGCATGCCTCCCCAGGGCCAGCCGGGTATGCACCCTCAGGGCCCGCCCACCCAGGGCATGCCCGGGCAGGGCATACCCGGCGGCTACCCGGGCGCTCCCGTCCCCCAGCCGCCCAAGAAGAAGAACAAGGCCGGCATCATCATCGCCGCCATCCTCGTCCCGCTGGCTCTGATCGGCGTCCTCATCGCCGTGTTCGGCGGTGACGACAGCAAGCAGCTCGAGGTCGGCGACTGCCTCCGGAACAAGGGCTCGGACAGCAGCCCCGACCTGGAGCGACTCGACTGCGACAACAGCGAGGCCACCCACAAGGTCCTGAAGAAGGTCAACGGCATCACCGGCAGCTTCGCCTGCACCAGCGCGCAGGGCACCGAGGCCGTCTTCACCCTTCAGGAAGGCAGCACCCGCTTCACCCTCTGCCTGGGCCCCGCCGGCGACTGACGGGCCGGAGCGGCCCACTCAAGCAGCAAGCGCGGGAGTCCTGGTTCTCTGCTTCACGTCGTTCGACGTCGTTTCACGTGAAACACGGTTTCACGTGAAACACGGAATCGATCTCCCGCGACCCCCCATGGAGTACCGCAACAGGGGCGGGTGTGGGTGTTTCACGTGAAACACCCACACCCGCCCCTGCGTGTACGAGGTGAGGCGAGGACGACTCAGCCCTGCTGTTCCGCCCACCAGTGCTTGAGAGCCGCGACGGCCTCCTCGCGGGACATCGGGCCGTGTTCGAGGCGCAGCTCCAACATGTGGCGGTAGGCCTGGCCGACCTGAGGCCCAGGCCCGACGTCCAGGATCTCCATGATCTGGTTGCCGTCCAGATCGGGCCGGATGGCGTCCAGCTCCTCCTGCTCCTGCAGCTTGGCGATCCGCTCCTCCAAGCCGTCGTACGCCCGGGCCAGCGCGTTCGCCTTGCGCTTGTTGCGGGTGGTGCAGTCCGAACGGGTCAGCTTGTGCAGGCGGTCGAGCAGCGGGCCGGCGTCCCGGACGTAGCGGCGGACCGCCGAGTCCGTCCACTCCCCGGCGCCGTAGCCGTGGAACCGCAGGTGCAGCTCCACCAGCCGCGAGACGTCCTTCACCAGCTCGTTGGAGTACTTCAGCGCGGTCATGCGCTTGCGGGTCATCTTCGCGCCCACCACCTCATGGTGGTGGAAGGACACCCGGCCGTCCTTCTCGAAGCGCCGGGTGCGCGGCTTGCCGATGTCGTGCAGCAGCGCCGCGAGCCGCAGCACCAGGTCCGGGCCGTTGTCCTCGAGGTCGATGGCCTGCTCCAGCACGGTCAACGAGTGCTCGTAGACGTCCTTGTGCCGGTGGTGCTCGTCGCGCTCCAGACGCAGTGCCGGGATCTCCGGCACCACCCGCTCGGCCAGCCCGGTGTCCACCAGGATGCGCAGCCCCTTACGCGGCCGTGCGGAGAGCACCAGCTTGTTGAACTCGTCCCTGACCCGCTCGGCGGAGACGATGTCGATGCGTTCGGCCATCGCCGTCATCGCCTCGACCACCGCGTCGTCCACCGTGAAGTCGAGCTGGGCCGCGAACCGGGCGGCGCGCATCATCCGCAGCGGGTCGTCGGAGAAGGACTCCTGCGGCGTGCCCGGCGTCCGCAGCACCCGCCTCGCGAGGTCCTCCAACCCGCCGTGCGGGTCGACGAAGGTCTTCTCCGGCAGTGCGACGGCCATCGCGTTGACGGTGAAGTCGCGGCGGACGAGATCCTCCTCGATGGAGTCGCCGAAGGAGACCTCGGGCTTGCGCGACGTACGGTCGTACAACTCGGAGCGGTACGTGGTGATCTCGATCTGGTAGGAGGGCCCGTCCGGGCCGGCCGCCTTCTGGCAGCCCACCGTGCCGAACGCGATACCGACCTCCCAGACCGCGTCCGCCCACGGCCGCACGAGGCGCAGCACGTCCTGGGGACGGGCGTCGGTGGTGAAGTCCAGGTCGTTGCCGAGACGGCCGAGAAGCGCGTCCCGCACGCTGCCGCCGACCAGCGCGAGCGAGAACCCGGCCTGCTGGAAGCGGCGGGCGAGATCGTCGGCGACGGGGGCGACTCTCAGCAGCTCGCTCACCGCCCGGCGCTGCGCGGCGCTCAGCTCGGTGCTCGGCGGCTGGACCTGGTTGTCTGCGTTGGCGTTGGACACGACAGAACAGACTACGTGCC
>NZ_WMLF01000350.1 GCF_014156695.1 Streptomyces durbertensis
GTGCGGTGGTCTGCCGGCGGGGATGCCGGTAGTCGACGCGGCCGGTGTCGCCCTGAGTAGGCGCCTGTCGGGGGTCTCCGCCAGCCGGGGAGCCGGATCCGCCGGCGGCCGCGCCCGTCGGCGCCGGGCCCGCCGGGGCGGCGCCCGTCGGCTCGGTGTCCCGGTCGGGGTCGGGGACGCCGGCCGGGCCGTGCCCGGCCGCGCCGCGGCCCGCGCCGCGCCCCGGGGGTGCGGCGAGCGAGCGGGCCATGCCGCCGGCGACGGCCTCGTGGATGCGCTCGGCCAGCTGCTCGGACTCCCCCAGCCCCTGGTCGGCGAGGAGCGCGGCCAGTCCGTCCGCGTAGCCCTGGCCCACCGCACGCACCTTCCAGGTGCCCTGCCGCCGGTACAGCTCCACGGCGATGACGGCGGACTCGCTGCCCAGGCCGACGATGGTGTAGCTGGCGATCTCCGTGCCGTCCAGGCCGGTGACGGCGATGAACGGCGCGGCGAGCGAGCCGAAGGAGAGCGGCCCGCCCACCCCCTGCGGCAGCGCGAGCAGCACCCGGGCCTGCTCCACGCCGGCGGGCAGCGCCTGCAGGTCGACGGCGAGCCGGTGGAAGGCGGCGGCCTGCCGTGAGCACTCCAGGCCGGGCAGGTTCGGGGCGCCCGGGTGGGCCACCAGGGCGGCATCCGTCGTGCGGCCCGTGGCGTCGACGAGCACCGCCCCGGCCAGTACCGGGTCGCCGGCCGAGATCCGTATCTCCAGTCGGCTCTCCGGCAGGGCGTGGTTCTGCCCCCGCACCAGCTCGGCCGTCATCGTCGCGCCCCTTCGTCGCCTGCCGTCGTCACCACTGGGTGCCGCGTGCTCGTCTCGCGTCTGACTGTGTCGTTCAGGGTCTCCCCGGGGCTCCCCGGGTCGTTCCGGTTCGTGCGCCCGGGCCCCGGGGTCGTGCGCCCGGGATGCCGGTCCGCCCGGCGGGCGGGCGGAACAGCTGTGGCCCGGCGGGCTGCGCCGGGCCACACGTTGCTCGCGCCTGTTACAGGTGCGGCAGGATCGCCGGCATCAGGTCCTGGAAGGTGCGGCCGTTGGCCGGCTCACCGATGGCCTGCATCGACCAGCCGTTGCCCTGCCGCTGCACCTTCGCCATGATCTGCGCCGTGTACTGGCCGCCGCCGGCGAGCGTGTAGCGGGCCAGCTCCTGGCCGTTGGTCTCGTCGACCAGGCGGCAGAAGGCGTTCTCCACCTCGGCGAAGGTCTGGCCGGTGAACGAGTTCACCGTGAAGATGATCTGGTCGATGTGCACCGGCACCCGCTGGAGGTCGACGAGGATGGCCTCGTCGTCCCCGCCCTGGCCGGCGCCGCCCACCAGGTTGTCGCCGGTGTGCGTCACGGAGCCGTCGTCGCTGGTGAGGTGGCGGAAGAACACCACGTCGACCGGCTGCTTGTCCGCGAAGAGCACCGCCGACGCGTCGAGGTCGATCTCCTTGGTGCGCTTCCCGAACAGCCCGCGACGGGCGGCGGCCTGCCAGCCGAGACCCATGCGCACGGCGGTCAGGGTGCCGCCGCCGGACTTCTCAAGACTGATCGCCTGTCCCTTGGACAAGTTGACCGACACGCCTGTTCCCCTCTCGACATACCCACGCCGCCGTCTCCCGACGGCTTCTGAGAACCCTACGCACTGCGTCTGACATACCCCACCGGGTCCCCCGGTTTTGTGGCGTTCTTGCAACATGGCCGCCGCCCGCGCGCCTGGCGCACGCGGGCGCGCGGACAGCGCTCAAGAGATACCCGCCTCCCGCATCTGCCGCAGCTCCTTCTTGAGTTCGCCGACCTCGTCACGCAGCCGGGCGGCGACCTCGAACCGGAGGTCCGCGGCCGCGGCGCGCATCCGTTCGGTCATCTCCTCGATGAGGGCGGCCAGTTCCTCCGCGGGCTTGTCGGTGGCGACGATCGCCCCGTCGGCCTTCGCGGCGCGGCCGGCCCCGCGGCCGCCGCCCTTCGCCCCGGCGACGGCGTCGGCGGCGATCCGGGCGGCCCTGCTGTCGCGGCCGAGGTCGGGCACCGGCGCCTTGGTCCGCCGCGTGTCCTCCCGCTCCTGCCGGTAGCCGGTGCCGAGCAGTTGCTCGGTGTCCAGCTCCTCGCGGGCGATGCGCTCGACGATGTCACCGATGCGCTTGCGCAGCGGCTGGGGGTCGATGCCCCGCTCCTTGTTGTAGGCGATCTGCTTGGCGCGTCTGCGGTTGGTCTCGTCGATCGCCTTCGCCATGGCCGGGGTGACCTTGTCGGCGTACATGTGGACCTGGCCGGAGACGTTGCGCGCGGCCCGGCCGATCGTCTGGATGAGGGACGTGCCCGACCGGAGGAAGCCCTCCTTGTCGGCGTCCAGGATCGCCACCAGCGAGACCTCGGGGAGGTCCAGGCCCTCCCGCAGCAGGTTGATGCCCACCAGGACGTCGTACTCGCCGGCGCGCAGCTCGCGCAGCAGCTCGACCCTGCGCAGGGTGTCCACGTCGCTGTGCAGGTAGCGCACCTGGATGCCCAGCTCCAGGAAGTAGTCCGTCAGGTCCTCGGCCATCTTCTTGGTGAGCGTGGTGACCAGGACCCGTTCGTCGCGCTCGGTGCGCAGCCTGATCTCGTGGACCAGGTCGTCGATCTGACCCTCCGTCGGCTTGACCACGACCTCCGGGTCCACCAGGCCCGTGGGGCGGATGATCTGCTCGACGAAGCCGTCCGAACGGGACATCTCGTAGTTCCCCGGGGTCGCCGAGAGGTAGACCGTCTGGCCGACCCGCTCCAGGAACTCCTCCCACTTCAGCGGCCGGTTGTCCATCGCGGAGGGCAGCCGGAAGCCGTGCTCGACCAGGGTGCGCTTACGGGAGGCGTCACCCTCGTACATCGCGCCGATCTGCGGCACCGTGACGTGCGACTCGTCGATGACCAGCATGAAGTCGTCGGGGAAGTAGTCGAGCAGCGTGTGCGGCGGCGAGCCCGCCTCGCGGCCGTCGATGTGCAGCGAGTAGTTCTCGATCCCCGAGCAGCTGCCGATCTGCTGCATCATCTCCAGGTCGTACGTCGTCCGCATCCGCAGCCGCTGGGCCTCCAGCAGCTTGTTCTGGCGCTCCAGCTCCGCCAGCCGCTCCTGGAGCTCCCGCTCGATGCCGGCGACGGCGTGCCGCATCCGCTCCTCGCCCGCGACGTAGTGCGAGGCGGGGAAGATGTAGACCTCCTGGTCGTCGGAGACGATTTCGCCGGTGAGCGGGTGGAGCGTGGACAGCGCCTCGATCTCGTCGCCGAACATCTCGATCCGCACGGCCAGTTCCTCGTAGACCGGGATGACCTCGATCGTGTCGCCGCGCACCCGGAACGTGCCCCGGGTGAAGGAGGCGTCGTTACGGGAGTACTGGATCTCCACCAGTCGGCGCAGCAGCGCGTCCCGGTCGATCTCCTGACCCACCTTCAGGGGGACCATCCGGTCGACGTACTCCTGCGGCGTTCCGAGACCGTAGATGCACGAGACGGAGGCCACGACGACCACGTCCCGCCTCGTGAGCAGGGAGTTCGTCGCACTGTGGCGCAGCCGCTCGACCTCCTCGTTGATCGAGGAGTCCTTCTCGATGTACGTGTCGGATTGCGGTACGTACGCCTCCGGCTGGTAATAGTCGTAGTAAGAGACGAAATATTCGACAGCGTTGTTCGGGAGGAGTTCGCGGAACTCGTTGGCGAGCTGGGCCGCCAGCGTCTTGTTGGGCGCCATCACCAGCGTCGGGCGCTGCAACTTCTCGATCATCCACGCCGTGGTGGCCGATTTGCCGGTGCCCGTGGCACCGAGCAGTACGACGTCCTTCTCCCCTGCCTCGACGCGTCTGGCCAGCTCGGCGATGGCCGTCGGCTGGTCGCCGCTGGGCTGGTAGGGGCTGACTACCTCGAAAGGCGCCACCTTGCGTGTGATCTCGGATACGGGCCGCATGCCATCCACCGTACGGCCCACCACCGACAAAGTTCAGCGCACGGCCATCGGACACCCACCTGCCGCCCATCCACGCGTCGGGTGCGGCGGTGATATTCGTATCGGCCCCATCACGCACCAGCAGACGTGAGGAGATCTTGTGCCCCTTCGCCCCGCAACCGTTCTGACCGCCGCGTTCCTGGGTGTTATGGCTCTGGTCCTCACCATCGGTCCGGCCCAGCCGCTCCAGCAGGTGACCGCCGAGCCGTCCGCCCCGCCGACCCGGCCGACGACGGAGGAGGACGCCGCCCGGCCGGCCGAGCGGGCCACCGGGACGGTGGCCGAGCGGGCGTCCGCCGTCCCGCTGCCGACCAACGCGGCGCCGGACGAGCGGCTGCCCCGCGGCGCGGTCGGCGTGGGGGTGGTCGCCCACCGGGGCGCCTCCGCGTACGCGCCGGAGAACACCCTGGCCGCCGCCGACAAGGCCGACGAGCTGGGCATCGACTGGGTGGAGAACGACGTTCAGCGCACCCGCGACGGGGAACTCGTGGTGATGCACGACGAGACGCTGGCCAGGACGACCGACGTCGAGGAGGTGTTCCCCGACCGGGCGCCGTGGAAGGTGTCCGACTTCACCGCGGAGGAGATCGCCCAGCTCGACGCGGGCAGCTGGTTCTCGCCGGAGTACGCCGGGGAGAAGGTGCCGACCTTCTCCGAGTTCCTGGCGCGGATGACGGAGAACGGCCAGAAGCTGCTGCTGGAGCTGAAGAAGCCGGAGCTGTACCCGGGCATCGAGCGGGATGTGCTCAGGGAGCTGCGCAACCAGGGGTGGCTGAACTACAGCAAGCGCCGCGACCTGGTGGTCCAGAGCTTCAACGCGGACTCGGTCCGCACCGTGCACCAGCAGGCCCCTCGGGTCAGGACCGGCTTCCTCGGCACGCCGCCCGTCTCCCGGCTGCGTGACTACGCCCGCTTCAGCGACCAGATCAATCCCCGCCACACCACCGTGACCAGGGAGTACGTGGACGCCGTGCACCGGCTGCGCGGCCCGCAGGGCCAACGCCTCGAGGTGTTCACCTGGACGGTCGACGACGCGGCCACCGCGAGGCGACTTGTCGACATGGGCGTGGACGGGATCATCTCCAACCGCCCGGACGTGATCAGGGACGCCGTCGGCGGCCGTGCCGGAGACTGACACACCTCGGAAGAACCGGGACGTCCCACGGACGCGCCGCTCGCCTGGGCCGACGGGCCCGTGCGGGCGGCGTTGTCGGTGCCGGGGGCTGTTGTCGGTGCCGGGGGCTACGGTCGTCACATGACCGGGAACACGCCTACCGGGGACCCACCCGCCCGGGACACGTCCGCACCCGCGCGGGAGGACGTCTCCTGGACCGTCCGGGAGTACCCCGTCGGTCCGCTGCTGCTCGCCGCCTCGGGCGGCGGGCTGGTGACCGTCGCCTTCCACGCCCGCGGGCGAGTGGTCGAGCGTGCGCTGGACCGGCTCGCCGACCGGTTCGCCGCCGTACCGGTCAAGGCGCCGGAGCAGCCGGTGCTCGCCGCGGCCACCCGCCAGCTCGACGAGTACTTCGCGGGCTCCCTGCGCTCCTTCGACCTCCCACTGGACTGGGCGCTCGTCTCCGCCTTCCACGCCCGGGTGCTGCGGACCCTGACCGCGACCGTCCCCTTCGGCGCCGTCGTGGAGTACGGCGAGCTGGCCCGCCGGGTGGGAGAGCCCGGCGCCGCTCGCGCGGTGGGCGTGGCGATGGGCGCCAACCCGCTGCCGGTGGTCGTCCCCTGCCACCGGGTGGTGGCCAGCGGCGGCGGCATAGGCGGCTTCAGCGGCGGGCTGGAGACAAAACGCGCGCTGCTCGCCCTGGAG
>NZ_WMLF01000351.1 GCF_014156695.1 Streptomyces durbertensis
GCCCACCCCTGGCAGGCCCGCGAGATCCTCGCCCGCCCGCGGGTGCGCCGGCTGCTGGAGGAGGGCGCCCTGCACCCCCTCGGCGCGCACGGCCCGCACTGGTACCCGACCTCCTCGGTCCGTACCGTGCACCGCCCGGACGCCGACGTCATGCTCAAACTCTCGCTCGGCATGCGCATCACCAACTCCCGCCGCAACAACCTGCGCGGCGAGATGCGGCTGGGCGTCTCGGCCGCCCGCCTGCTGGCCGCCGGCCCGCTCAAGTGGCTCGCCGCCGAGCACCCGGGCTTCGGTATCCTCCGCGACTTCGCCTGGGTCTCCGCCGGACGCGGCGACACCGAGACCGGACTCGAGACCGCCGTACGGGACAACCCCTTCCACGGCGGTGACGCCGACGCGCTCTGCGTGGCCGGCCTGCTCGCCGAACGCCCCGGCCCCGGCGACGGTACCGAACCCGGTCACCGCGCCCTCCTCGTCCACGCCGTCCGGCGCACCGCCGCCGCCCACGGCCTGGACCGCGCCGAGGCGGCCAGGCGCTGGCTGCTGGCCTATCTCGACGCCCTGGTCACGCCGCTGATCCGGCTCCAGGCCCGCTACGGCATCGCCCTCGAACCCCACCACCAGAACACCCTCGTCCACCTGGCCCCCGACGGCCTCCCGGACGGCGGCTGGTACCGCGACAGCCAGGGCTACTACGTGGCGGCCTCCCGCGCCGCCGAACTGGAGCAGCTGCTGCCCGGCGCCACCGAAGGCGTCGAGATCGTCTTCGAGGACGGCTTCGTCGACGAACGTGTCGCCTACTACCTGGGCATCAACAACCTCCTCGGCCTCGTCGGGGCGTTCGGCGCCCTCGGCCTGGCGGACGAGCAGGACCTGCTCGCCACCGCCCGGCACGCACTGGAACGGCTCCGCGCCGCCGAGCCCGGCGCCCGCGGCCTGCTCGACCTGCTGCTCGACGCGCCCGTCCTGCGCTGCAAGGGCAACTACCTCACCTGCGTGGACGGCCTCGACGAACTCGTCGGCGACGTCCACACCCAGTCCGTCTACATCGACCTTCCCAACCCTCTCGCGGAGGCCCTGCGGTGACAGCGACCCCTGAAACCCACGTGTACGACCTGGTCGGAGTGGGCATCGGACCGTTCAACCTCTCGCTCGCGGCGCTCGCCGACGGCGTGCCCGCCCTGTCCACCCTCTTCCTGGACGCCAAGCCGGCCTTCTCCTGGCACCCGGGCCTGCTGATGGAGGGCACCGTCCTCCAGGTGCCGTTCCTCGCCGACCTGGTCACCATGGCGGACCCGACCAGCCCGTGGAGCTACCTCAACTACCTGAAGTCCCACGAGCGGATGTTCCCCTTCTTCTTCTCCGAGCGCTTCCACATCCCGCGCCGCGAGTACGACCACTACTGCCGCTGGGTCGCCGAGTCCCTGCCGTCCTGCCGCTTCGACGCCCGCGTCACGGCCCTGGTGTGGGACGAGGCCGCCGACGCCTTCGCCCTCACCCACCGCTCGGCCGCCGGTGAGGAACGCCGCGTACGGGCCCGGCGCGTCGTGCTCGGTGTGGGCACCAGCCCCGTGCTGCCCGAGCCGCTGCGCGCGCTCACCGGCGAGGAGCACCGCGGCCGGATCCTGCACAGCGCCGACTACCGCACCCACCGCGCCGCGCTCGCCGCACTCGACGACGTCACCGTCATCGGCGCCGGCCAGTCCGGCGCCGAGGTCGCCCTCGACCTGATCCGCGCCCAGGACGGCCACGGCGAGGGCGGCCCGTTCGTCCGCTGGCTCGCCCGCACCCCGGCGTTCGCCCCCATGGAGTACTCCAAGCTCGGCCTGGAGCACTTCACCCCCGACTACATCCACTACTTCCGGGCCCTGCCCGAGGAGCGCCGCGAACAACTCGTGCGCGAGCAGTGGCAGCTCTACAAGGGCGTCAGCGAGGAGACGCTCGGCGAGATCCACGACGAGCTGTACGAGCGGACCATCGGCGGCGGCGCCCCGCGCGCCGGGCTGCACCCCGGCGTGGAACTGCTGGCCGCCGAGCCGGTCGACGACGGATACCGGCTCACCTGCCGTCACTCCCAGCAGGAGAGCGAGTTCACCTTCCACACCAAGGCCGTGGTCTCCGCCAGCGGATACGCCGCGCTGCGCCCGGACTTCCTGTCCGCCGACCCCGGGCTGATCGACTGGGACGAGCGCGGCCGCTACCGCGTCGACGGCGAGTACCGGGTCGCGCTGCGCCCCGGGGCGGCCGGCGAACTCTACGTCCAGAACGCCGAGATGCACACCCACGGCGTCGGCGCCCCCGACCTCACGCTGGGCGCCTGGCGGGCCGCGACCATTCTCAACTCCGCCGTCGGCAAGCCGGTGGTGCCCGTCCCCGACCGGACGGCCTGGACCACCTTCGGCGCGCCCCGCACGCCCCGGCTGCCCGGACCGCGCTCCCCACGGGCCGCCGCCCCCAGCGGCATAACACAGTGAGCGCGGCCGTCGAGCGGCCGGCGAAGGCCCGCCGCGGACCCGGGCGGCACGCCCGCGCCGTGCTCATCGCCGTCATCGGCCTCTACCTGGTCTCCGAAACCGCGCTCGCCCCCTTCCTGCCGCAGCTGTTCGCCGAACTCTTCGACGTCCACGACCCCTCGGCGACCGGCTTCTACCTGTGGGTGTGCCGCATCGTCGGGCTGGCCGCACTCCCGCTGTGGGGCCTGGCCGCCCGACGCTGGCCGCTGCACAAACTGGTGCTGACCGGGCTGTGCGGCGCCGCCGTCCTGGACCTCTCTCTGGGGCTGGCACCCAGCTACACGGCCTTCACCGTGCTCTCCGCCGCCTCGGTGGCCACCAACGCGGCACTGCTGCTGGCCTACCCGGCGTTCATCAGCGAGCACGTCCGCCACGCCGAGGAGAACACCCACCCCGACCAGGCCAGGATCGCCGGCGTCTGCTCGATCGTGGTCGTCTTCCACCTGGCCACGGTCGTCGCGACGATGACCGGGGCCGGAGTGCTTGCCCTGCCCGAACCGCGCGTCGGCATCTCCGCGTTCGCGGTGCTGGACGTGGTGCTCGCGGTGCTCATCGTCCGGGTGCTGGGCCGGATGCCGGCCGAGCAGCCGACCGGTGAGGACGCCGAGAGCGCCGGCATCACCTCCGGCACCCTCTCCGACAGCACGCCCGCCGAGCGGCCGCGCCGCCGACGGCTGTGGCTGCTGCTGCTCGCCCAGGCGGCGCTCATCGGCGTCGCCTTCGACGCGGCCAGCACCGTCGTCCGGCCCTTCTTCACCGAACTCGCCCGCGACATGGGCAGCGGCGCCGTCGGCGCGGCCGTGCTGTTCTTCCTGCCGAGCGTGGCCGCGCTGGTCGCCCTCGTCGCCGTACGCCGTGTCCACGACCGGCTCGGCGACCGGCTGCTGCCGATCGGGCTGCTGCTCGCCGCCGCCGGACTGGCCTGCCAGTACGTCGCCTCCGGGCTGCCGGCGCTCGCCGCGGGCCGCGTCCTGTTCGGCCTCGGGCTCGGCTTCGGCCAGGTCGCCGTCGAACTGGTGATGTTCCGCGCCACCGGCACCAAGGGCCCGGCCTTCACCGCGGTGGAGACCGTGCGTTCGATCGGCCTCATCGCCGCCCCGCTGGTGGCTGCCGCCGCCGTGTCCCGCGAACTCGCCCTGCCGCTGCTCATCGCGGCCGTTCTGATGGTCTGCGCCAGCCTGCTCGCCACGATCCGGCCGGACCGCCGAGACCACCGCGAGCGGCCGTCCGCGCCGCCGAGCGGCCGCACCCCGCAGGTCACCGGGACCGATGTCCCGGCCACCGCCGTCCAGCCCACGGCCGTCGAGCCCGCGGCGGCCGAGCCCACCGCCACCACCGCGCCGGTCCCCGCACCGCGCCGTGTACCCGCCGAGGAGACCCACGCATGAACCACCCCGCCCGCGACGCCTGGCACACGGCAGGACGGCGGCTGCTGCTCAAGGCGATCGAGGAATTCGCCTACGAGGAACTGCTGACACCGGAAGCCGACCCGGACACCCCCGGCGGCCACCGCCTGGACTTCGGCGACGCCGTGTGGACCTTCCGCGCCACCCGGGGCACCTTCGGCACCTGGCGCCTCGACCCGGACAGCCTGCGCCGCCGACCCGACGAGGCGGACGCCGGCACCAGCCCCGAGCGCTTCCTGCTCGACGCCCGCGCGACCCTCGGCTGGGACGGCCCCACCACCGCCGAGGTGCTGCGCGAACTCACCGCCACCCGGCAGGCCGACGCCCAGGCCCTGACCCGTGCGCTGCCCGCCGCCGACCTCGCCGACCTGGACCACCTCGAACTGGAGGCGTACCAGGACGGGCACCCGTGCATGCTGCTCAACAAGGGCCGGCTCGGCTTCTCCGCCTCCGACGCCGCCGCCTACGCGCCGGAGTCCGCCGGCGACGTCCGCCTGGTGTGGGTCGCCGTGCACGCCACGCTCGCCTCCTACTCCGGCGTGCCCGGGCTGGACGCCGACACCCTGCTGCGGGAGGAGCTGGGCCCCGAGACCTTCAGCCGCTACCGCGCCGTCCTCGCCGAGCAGTGCCGGGCCAGCGGCCTGGAGCCGGACGACTTCGTCTGGCTGCCCGTCCACCCCTTCCACTGGGACGAGGCCGTCCAGACGCTCTTCTGCGCCTACCTTGCCGACGGCCGGATCGTGCGGCTGGGGGAGAGCCCGGACCGCTACCGCCCGCTGCAGTCCATCCGCACCCTCGCCAACCTCGACCACCCCGAGCGGCGCAACGTCAAGGTGCCGCTGATGATCCGCAACACCCTGGTGTGGCGCGGACTGTCCACCGAACCGACCCGCGCGGCACCGGACGTGAGCGCCTGGCTGCACGAGCTGCGGAACCAGGACCCCCACCTGCGGGACGAGCTGCGCTTCCACCCGCTGGGCGAGGTCGCGGCCGTCGCCGTCCGCCACCCCCTGTACGAGTCCGTCGGCGACGCGCCGTACCGCTACCACGAGCTCTTCGGCGCCGTCTGGCGGGAGCCCGTCGCCGCCCTCCTCGCGGACGGCGAACGGGCCCGCACGATGGCCGCGCTGCTGAAGACCGGCAGCGACGGCCGCACCCTCGTCGCCGAACTGGTCGACCGCTCCGGCCTCACCGCGCGCGCCTGGGTGGAGCGCTTCCTCGCCGCCCTGCTGCCCGGACTGCTGCACCACCTCTACCGCTACGGCGTGGCCTTCTGCCCGCACGGGGAGAACACCGTCGTCCTCTACGACCGCAACGAGGTGCCACTGGGCATCGCGGTGAAGGACTTCGCGGAGGACGTCAACCTGCTGCCCGGCGACCACCCCGCCTACCGCTCGCTCACCGAGCGGGCGAGCGCGGTCCTGCTGCGCTGGCCGGCGCACGAACTCGCGCACTCGCTGCTCAGCGCCGTCTTCGCCGGCCACTTCCGGTTCTTCGCCCCGCTGCTGGCCGAGCACCTGGCCGTGCCCGAGGACGAGTTCTGGGCCATGGTCCGCGCGGAGATCGAGCGCTACCACGCCGCGCACCCGGAACTCGCCGACCGCTTCGACGACTTCGGGCTGCTCGCCCCGGAGTTCGACCGGGTCGCGCTCAACCGCGAACAGCTCCTCGGCGGCGGCTTCCACGACCGCGCCGAGCGGGACGAGGGCTTCGACGTCGTGCACGGCCGCGTCGCCAACCCCCTGGCCACCGCCACACCCGCCGCGCGCACCACGGCCGCGACCACCCTGCCGGGCCCCCGGAC
>NZ_WMLF01000352.1 GCF_014156695.1 Streptomyces durbertensis
CGTCGCACGCCCTGGCTCGATCGCGCACTCCCGGACCACTCCCAGGCGCGCGGGGCCGAGGGGTGGCCCGGGGTGTGGGGCGGAGCCCCGCACCGGACGATCCCCGCAGGCGCGGGGCCGAGAGACCATAGGGGGCTGACGGCGTTGCGATACCCGGCCGCCCCGGAGGGCGACCGCCACGACGGTGACGATCGCGCCTACCGTTCCGCTGTTGTCATTGCGATACCCGGCCGCCCTGTCGGCGTACACGTGAACGTGCCCAGTCACGTACGGATGAACGTGCCCACTTCCTGACGTACCGGATATTGATCGTGGGCAGTCTGCTGCCGGCCTGTGAAGGGTGGCGGAGGGCGGCTGACCGTGGTCTTGGACCCGCAACGATGGATGGAGCTTCGACGCTTCCGCGGGCTGTTCGAGTCCGGGGCGATGAGTCTGTCGGAGATCGCGAAGGAGACCGGACTCAACCGCCGCACGGTCCGCAAGTACCTCTCCTCCGAAGGCCCGGTTGCCCCGCCTCGTCGGGCGGCGCCCGGACATGGCCGTCGGCGGAAGGTTGACGAGGTCGCGCTTCTGATCGATGCGATGCTGCGGTCCGAGATTCTGATCAAAGGCGCCGTGGTTCACGAGCGGCTGGTGGCCGAGTACGGCTTCACCGGCACCTACCAGCGGGTCAAGCTCTACATGCAGGAGGCCCGGCCTCGGATCGCGGAGGAACTGGGCATCAGCCCGGGCGAACTGGCGGGCCTGCACCGCAGGTTCGAGGTCGTGCCTGGAGCGCAGGCCCAGGTGGACTGGGGAGACGAAGGGCAGGTCCTCGCCCATGTCGGCATCCCGAAGGTCTACTCGTTCCACATGACCTTGTCCTACTCGCGCGATCCGTTCTGCTGCTTCACCACCAGCCAGGACCTGGCCACCTTCTTCGACTGCCACCGGCAGGCGTTCGCCCACTTCGGCGGGGTGCCGATGTCGATCGTCTACGACCGCACCAAGACCGTCGTCCGACGCCACGTGGCACCGGGCGAGGCCGTTCCGCTGCACCCGGAAGCGGTCGGGTTCGCCGGGCACTACGACTTCGACATCGACGTGCTGGCGGCCTACCGCCCCACCGGGAAAGGCCGCGTCGAGCGCCAGGTCCTGATCGTCCGCGACCACGTCCTGGCCGGACGGTCCTTCTCCTCCATCGAGGAGCTGGACTCCGCTTTCAACGCCTGGGTGCCGTTGCGCCGGGCGAAGTCCCACGGCACCCACGGCGAAGTCATCGGGCACCGCGCGATCCGCGACCACATGGCCCTCAGGCCCCTGCCGGCGACACCCTACGTGGTCACCCAGAGACACCTTCGCTATGTCGGCAAAGACTGCCTGGTCGCCTTCGATGCGAACCTCTACTCGGTGCCGGCCCGCAAGGTCCGCCCGCGTCAGCTGGTGGAAGTCAGGGCAACAAAGTCCCAGATCACGCTGCATTCCACCGTTCCCGACACCAACGGCGAGACCCTGCTGGCGACGCACCGCAGGGCTGTCGGCCGCGGAGCATGCGTCGTCGACGAGAAGCACTGGGACGGTCTTCCCGACGGCCGGAACCGGCGGACCACCACCGGTGACGTTCCTCCGCAGCCCCGTCATCAGAACGCACTCGGTGCGGAGACGGCCGGCTCGCTGATGGCTCTCCTGAACCGGGCTGCGGCCGTCCGCGTCGAGGTCGGCCGCAGACCCCTGTCGGTCTATGACGAACTGACCGGGACACCCCAAGCCGGAGGAGCCCAGTTGAGCGAGCTGGTCAGCACCCGAATCCGCACCACGGCCGCCAAGCTCGGCCTGCCCCACCTGGCCGAGAGCCTGAACCAGTACGCCGGCCGGGCGGACGAGGCCAAGATGGGCTACCTCGACTTCCTCGACCTGGTCCTGGCCGAGGAACTCGCCATTCGTGACGACCGGCGTTTCCGACAGGGCCTGCGGCTGTCCAAGCTGCCGCACCACAAAACGCTCGACGAGTACGACTTCTCCTTCCAGCCCGAACTCGACCCCCGCAAGATCAAAGACCTGGCCACCCTCGCCTTCGTCGAGGCCAAGGCCAACGCGGCCCTGCTGGGACCGCCCGGGGTCGGCAAGACCCACATCGCCGTCGCGCTCTCGGTCGCCGCCTGCCGGGCCGGATTCTCCGTCTACTTCACGACCCTCGACGACATGGTCCGCCAGCTCATAGTCGCCGAGGCAGCCGGACGACTCAACAGCAAGCTCCGTACTTACCTTCGCCCCGGAGTTCTCGTCGTCGATGAAGTCGGCTACCAGCCCCTCGAACGCGCCGAGGCCAACCTGGTGTTCCAGGTCATCTCCAAGCGCTACGAGAAGGGCTCGATCATCCTGACCTCAAACAAGACCTTCAGCGAATGGGGACAGGTGTTCGGTGACGAGGTCCTCGCCACGGCCATCCTTGACCGGCTCCTGCATCACTGCGACGTCGTCTCCATCAACGGCCCCAGCTACAGACTCAAGAACCGGCTCGCCGCCATCGAACGCGAGACCGCAGCCTAGACCGCGGGCCGGGCTGGGGACTCATCGAACGATGCGGATGCGTGGCAGCGGAGACATCTCTTCGCCTTCCGCGGTGAGGACTTCTCGCGCCAGCTGTCGGGCGCGTCCCCACCCGGCGTCGGTGGCCAAGACCTCCCTTGTCCACCTGTCCACGTCGGTGACCTGGGACATCTCGCTGAAGACTTCATCGATCATCTGCAGCGAGGGCAACACCTCCCGACTCAGCCGGCCCTCATCGACCAGTCGCCCAGCGAGGCGGAAGGCATCATCGAAGCCCAAGGCGATCTCGTCCGGCGGCACGTCGTATTTGTCCAGCCAGGCCACCTGATCCGAAGCAGGCGCCGCAACCACGACGACCGCTTCGATCAGCATGCGACGACGCGCTGAAAGACCAGGGCTCTCCACAAGGTCATCGTGCCACGACTCCGCTCGAGCCGAGCGAACAGCCCCTCATCTCTCTGAGCACGTTTGTCCGTACTTCACTGAGCACATTCTCGAGTACGCCGACAGATGGCCTTTCGGCTGTTTCACGCTCATGCCCGTTGATGCAGCCGGAACCCTGCGGCGGTTATCGCACCGGCTCAACTCTTCTACGGTGCCGGGGAGGAAGACCAAGACCAGAGGGAGGGCCACGCAGGATGGGGCGGCCGCTCGGGCAGGGAGAACGCGTCGCACGACCTGGCGCGATCGCGCACTCCGGGACCACTCCCGCGCGCGGGGCCGAGGGGTGGCCGGCGTGCGGAACGGAGCCTCGCATCGGACGATCCCCGCAGGCGCGGGGCCGAGAGACCATAGGGCGCTGACGGCGTTGCGATACCCGCCGGAGGGCGACCGTCACCTGCCGCCTCACCGATCTTCAAGCTGACGCGGGAACGTTGCGATACCCGGCCGCCCCGAAGGGCGACCGCCACAGGATCGGTCCCTTCTGTGCAAGCGCTTCAGTTGCGATACCCGGCCGCCCCGGAGGGCGACCGCCACTGTCGGCCGTGCCGCCCACGAGGGCGCGGCGGTTGGTGTTGCGATACCCGGCCGCCCCGGAGGGCGACCGCCACAGCGCCGCCGGCCCTGGCAGCACCGGCGGCCCGTGGGTTGCGATACCCGGCCGCCCCGGAGGGCGACCGCCACCCGCCCTGGAGGTGGTCCATCGGCTGAGCCGCCGAGTGGTTGCGATACCCGGCCGCCCCGGAGGGCGACCGCCACCGGGGGATAGGCGTCCGCGCGCCGCGTAGGGAGAGTGTTGCGATACCCGGCCGCCCCGGAGGGCGACCGCCACCAGCGCCGCCGCGCCACCGCCAGCCGTCATGGAGTCGTTGCGATACCCGGCCGCCCCGGAGGGCGACCGCCACCCACACGCGTACCGTCTCCAGCCGCACACCGCCACGACGTTGCGATACCCGGCCGCCCCGGAGGGCGACCGCCACTCACCGGAGGCGCTGCCAGACGCTCGGATCGACAAGGTTGCGATACCCGGCCGCCCCGGAGGGCGACCGCCACGTTCGACGCGGGGCACGGATACCTGTCGACCGGGTCGTTGCGATACCCGGCCGCCCCGGAGGGCGACCGCCACTCGACGACCTCGGCCTCGTCCAAGTCGGCAGACGCGGTTGCGATACCCGGCCGCCCCGGAGGGCGACCGCCACACGTGGACGGCGTGCCGACACTGGTGCCGCCGAAATACGTTGCGATACCCGGCCGCCCCGGAGGGCGACCGCCACCCGACGCGACTGTCGGGCCTCTTTCAGGAGTGCTGGGTTGCGATACCCGGCCGCCCCGGAGGGCGACCGCCACCTTGTGCGCCCCGTAGTGCTGCGCCACCAGCAGCAGGTTGCGATACCCGGCCGCCCCGGAGGGCGACCGCCACGCCGACGCGGGCGAGTTGCAGGAGATCGCCGAGGCGTTGCGATACCCGGCCGCCCCGGAGGGCGACCGCCACACCGCTCCCCCGCCCGTCATTCCGGCACGACAAGGTGTTGCGATACCCGGCCGCCCCGGAGGGCGACCGCCACCCGCGAGTGGGCGACGGTCGTCTCGCTCCCCCGCGAGTTGCGATACCCGGCCGCCCCGGAGGGCGACCGCCACCCGCCACGGCGGCGGCGGAGTAGGTGCCGATGTTGGTGTTGCGATACCCGGCCGCCCCGGAGGGCGACCGCCACCCGCGAGGACATCGGCCATGCCACCCGTCGAGCCGGAGTTGCGATACCCGGCCGCCCCGGAGGGCGACCGCCACGAGCAGCACGGCCCCGCACCTATCCCCGGCCAGACCGTTGCGATACCCGGCCGCCCCGGAGGGCGACCGCCACGCCAGTTCGGCGCGAAGGAGTACCAGCACCGAGTGCCCGTTGCGATACCCGGCCGCCCCGGAGGGCGACCGCCACCGTGATCAGGGGATCTCAGACCGCGCTATCCGGTCATGGTTGCGATACCCGGCCGCCCCGGAGGGCGACCGCCACGAGCGCGGGCCACACCATCCGCCGCCACCTGAACAGGTTGCGATACCCGGCCGCCCCGGAGGGCGACCGCCACGCCACGATCGCGTTCTCCGACTCCGCCGCCAAGCAGTTGGAGTTGCGATACCCGGCCGCCCCGGAGGGCGACCGCCACCACCACGTCCCATCCGATGGGCGGGGCTTGTTCTCGTTGCGATACCCGGCCGCCCCGGAGGGCGACCGCCACTCGCCGAGCAGCTGCGTGATCTCGGCCCGCTCATGGTTGCGATACCCGGCCGCCCCGGAGGGCGACCGCCACCGGGGTGCGCCGAGTGGGCGGGCGTACCGAGACTGAGGTTGCGATACCCGGCCGCCCCGGAGGGCGACCGCCACCACGATGCAGGGCCTGGCGGCGGACCTGCGGCAGGCGTTGCGATACCCGGCCGCCCCGGAGGGCGACCGCCACCGTCCGTCTCGAGCGTGCCCCGGTCGTAGCAGGAGTGGTTGCGATACCCGGCCGCCCCGGAGGGCGACCGCCACAGCGTCACGATCGTCGAGACGGCCAGCCCGACAGGGTTGCGATACCCGGCCGCCCCGGAGGGCGACCGCCACGGCGGTGCTCGCGATGATCGCCACGGCCGTCTACCTGTTGCGATACCCGGCCGCCCCGGAGGGCGACCGCCACACCCCCCACCGCGAGCCACTGGGCCACAGCCTCAGGG
>NZ_WMLF01000353.1 GCF_014156695.1 Streptomyces durbertensis
GCCATACCCCCACCCTCCAACACGTTCACCCCTCACGGCAGCCCGACAAGCCGCTTCACCATGACCGCGAACACAGGCGAGTCCTCGAACGGCTTCTGCTCGTCCACCTTCGTGTACCCCCACGACTCGTACAGAGCCAGCACCTTCGGGTGCGTCACATCCACGAGCAGGGTGGCCACATCGTCGCCACGACTGTCGACAAGCGCCTCGTGGAGCGCGTCGGACAGCCCGGTCTTCCGCCACTTCTCCACGACGAGGAGTTCGGACAACGCGAACACCGACTCCATCGGCGGGATCGACGCGGGACGCTCCGACCCCTTCCACCAGCCGCCACGCCCGAACGCCGCACCGTAGGCGAAGCCGGCGGGCTCGCCCTCGTCAAAGCCGATGACGCAGGACCACGACTCCTTCCCACTCCACCGATCCACGAACCAGGCGAACCGCTCCCGCGCCCGGAAGCGGTCGCTCCCACCGTCATGGACGCTCTCATGCATGTCGAGCAGCATCTCCCGAACGCCCGCGGCATCCTCCCGCGTGTACATCCTCAGCTCCATGCCTCTGCCCTCTCGACCCAGGCCCGTACACCGGGCTCTCTTGATCCGGATGACGCCAAGATTCCCCGCACGTCGGCCAGAGCGTCCGTGGTTCGTCTCGATCCGCGTGCCTTGGTGAGCAGATCCGCCGATCGTTCGCCGGTAGCGCCGGCCAGTTCCAGCTCTCCCTGCCTTGCCTGCGCCAGCGCCAGGTGGGCGGTGTAGTAGGCCTGATTGCGGACGAGGTCCGGGCGCAGGCGGCCAATTGCTCGATGCAGATGGTATTCCGCCCGGTCAGGGCGGCCCAGGTGGAGCCAGACGATCGAGGACAGCCCGTCGAACTCGGCCCCGTCGTAGAACCTGATCCAGGGTGGGCGCTCCACCCGGTCGTGGCGACCGAAAGAACGTTCGGCAGAGCCAAGCGCCCTCAGCGCCGCACTTCGATCTCGACTCTGGGCGTAGGCGCTCGCCCTGCGCATATGGGCCAGCGATGCGTACAGCGGGTCCGTTCTGGCAATCCGCTGGGCTCTGGCGGCGTCGGCTGCGGCAGCAACCTCGGCGAAGTCGTTCCGCTGACCGGCGACCAGGGCGAGATGGTTCCATACGTGGAACTGAGTGTCGCTGTCACCAGATAGTCCGGCGTAGGTGACCGCCGCGTCCAAGTGGTCGCGAGCCCGTCTACGAGCGCGGGCGTCGATCGCTGCGAATGCTGCTGAGCAGGTGACGTGCGCTACGAGGCAGTACAACTTCGACCGCACGCGGGAGGAGGAGCTCCCCGCTGCCAGTGCGGACTTGATCCGCAACGCCAGCTGTGTCGCCCCGTCCTCCACGGATCTGGAGCCGCCCATCGCCTGGTCCTTGCTGACTATGGCGGTGTACTCGGCCTGGAAGTGCTCCACATCCGCGTGGCCCAGCCGCTGACCAGAAACCTGACCGGCTACCGCTGCGGCGGTCCCGGCAGCGACGGAGATGAAAGTGCGACGATGCACTGGATCCTCCGGGAGTGCTTGTGCGGCCTTCTTCGATCGAGGGACAAAACCTAAGTCGATCGCCGAACGGCCGAACACGTACTCGACACACAACCGTTGCTTGGCGTGTGGCCAACGGGTCTCACCGCTCAGCCATCGCCGGATGTCTCGGTCAAGGACACGCCCGGGTTTGCCAGTCAGTGCTTCGATCTCCGCGTTGATCCGCCGCGCCAGCTCGGCCTGTCCCATCTGACGATCTGCCATCGCTCTTGCGAGCTCGCGGTTCTCTCCCACAACCGAACGGTAACGGCGGCGCCTTCGGAGACAACACCCCAAAGGTAAAAGTCACCGGGGTCACGCACTCGGCGTCTGTGAATATCGCCTGTCGCGCGCATGGCGCTCGCGGTGGACTTTCCCTGCCACGTCACAGCACGAGGCCGTGCGACGTCGGGAAGCCGGCATGTCGTCCTCATCGCATCGTGACGGCAGCAGCACCAGACACCACATCTCCCGAAAGGAAGACCTACTTGACCATGACTGCGACCAGACGCTCGGCGGCGGACGTTCCCGTCTACAGCGAGACGCTTCCCCGCGAAGCAGCGTCCGTGCGGCTCGCACGGCAGTTGGTGCGCAGGGCGCTGACGGCTTGGGGACAGGCCGCACTCGAAGACACGTCCACTCTGATCGCGACGGAGCTGGTCGCCAACGCGGTTCAGCATGCCGGTGGGCACTCGCTGCGTATCGGCGTGACGCTGGTGGAACACGGGCGCGTGCGGGTGGCGGTATCGGACAAGTCACAGACGGATGCGCGAGTAAGGCGTCCGGCCTGCGACGCAGAGGCAGGGCGAGGTCTCCTGTTGGTTGAGGCGGTGGCCAGCTGCTGGGGAGTGGACCACCGGCGCTGGGGCAAGGTCGTCTGGGCCGAAGTCGTCGAGGACCATGCGTGAAGAACCGCAGCACGGAAACGCGTCGAACGCTCGTTGTTGTGACAGTCCACGGCAGGGTGTTGCTACCCCTGCCAGTGAGGCGGACTGGTCGGGGAACGCCAGAGCGCCATCTGTCGGTGCCTGGCTTCGCCGCGCACACCACGCCCGATGTGCACACGCTCCAGCGATTCCTCGTCGCCCTACGCCGCTGGCAGGGCGACGCGCCTCTGAACCGACTCCGCGAAGTCGAAACTGCTGAGCCGCGTCCAGCGGTCTCATCCCACCCGACTCCCGCCGTCCGGCGGGGTAACACCTGACCCGTCCGAGGTCAGGCTCCATAACCAGGAAGGAAGTAACACCGGTGATCAAGAACGTACAGACGACCACAACAGAGGCCCAGAGGCAGCTCGTCGCGGTTCGCCCCTGGGGCGTTGGACGGCTTGCGCCGTATCCGACGACCACTCTGCGTCTGCACGCCACGGTGTCAGTCGATCCGCGCACGCAGCTTGGAGTGTTCCGCGACAGCCTCGGTGAGGTGGTCGAGATGGGCAAGCACGGAACCCTCTCCGGAACCGAGACCTCCACAGTCACCAACTCGGACTCCAAGAACGACCAGGGTCACGACCAGGACAGCCAGCAGGACTGATGGTCGCGACCGAGGAGAGGCCGGTTCTGGTGGTCACCGAGGCGGACGACATCACCGCCGACATGGTGATCACCGCGCTTAACCGGCGACGTGTGCCGGTGGTCAGATTCAACCCCGCCGATATCGGCGCGGATCTGACGGTCTCGGCTCGGTTCGGCATCTGCCCGGCCCCGGTGGTCGGGCAGATGCGCACCACGTCGAGAACCGTGGACCTGACCAACGTACGGTCCGTGTACTGGCGCCGCCCCGAGTGGCCCGCCTTCCCACACCTGCGATGTGACGACGCCCGGTTCGCGTCCGCGCAGGTGCGCTACGGGCTCGGGGGCACTCTCTACGCCCTCGGAGGGCCGTTGTGGGTCAACCATCCGCTCCGGAACGCCGCAGCCGACTACAAGCCGACTCAACTCGCGGTCGCCCAGCAGCTTGGCTTTGCTGTGCCGCCGACTCTCGTGACGAACAGCGCGGACGAAGCCCGTGACTTCACGTCCTCACACGAGCAGGTCATCTACAAGACGCTTCGCTGGACGCCGTACGAGAGGGACGGCGTACTTGTGACGGGCTGGGCGGATCCGGTCACCGCCGACGAGATCGACGACAGTGTGTGTGTCACGCCGCACCTCTTCCAGGCCCGCGTGGACAAGAGCGCCGACGTCCGGGTTCTCATCGTGGGGCGGGAGGTGTTCGCGGTACGCATCGACTCCGACCTACTGGACTGGCGCAAGGACTACTCCGCTCTCTCATACACCGTGGTGAAGCTGCCCGATCGATTGGAAGCGGCACTCCTCGCCTATCTGGACTACTTCGGGTTGGCGTCTGGAAGCTTCGACCTGGCGGTGGACCGGGCCGGCAACTACTGGTGGCTTGAGCTGAACCCGAACGGCCAATGGGGCTGGCTGGAGCCGAAGACCGGCCTTGAGATGTCCGCCGCCTTCGCCGAACTACTCATGCATGGAGACAGCCGATGAACACCTCCGAGTCCCAGCGTCGCCGCCTGGCCGATCTGCTGGCGAGCAAGGGAGCCCTCAGGACCCCTTGGCTCCGCGCAGCCGTGGAGGCCGTACCGCGCGAGCAGTTCCTCAAGCCCGGCGTGTTCATCGACGGGGGAAGAGTCTGGCGCCCGGTCACCGCTCTCGGTCCCGAACCGGAGGAATGGCTGATGCTCGCCTACACGCCGGACACCCTCACCACCCAACTCGACGGCCACCTCACCGCTGACAAGTGTCGGGAGCCCGTCTCCGGTGTACCTACGTCATCATCGACGGATCCGACCACTGTCGTCAGCATGGTCGAAAGTCTCGACCTCGAAGTCGGCCACAGTGTTCTGGAGATCGGCACAGGCACCGGCTACTCCACCGCCCTCATGTGCCACTACCTTGGCGAAGACAACGTGACCACAGTCGAGGTCGACCCCCAGGTGGCGGCTCGCGCGGATGCTGCGCTCGAAGAAGTCGGGTTCTCGACGTGGACCGTGACCGGCGACGGACTCCTCGGGCATCCGCGCAGAGCGCCATACGACCGAATCATCGCTACCTGTGCTGTTCGCCGTATCCCGCACACCTGGGTTCGGCAGACGAAACCCGGCGGTGTCATCCTCGCCACGCTCGGTTCCTGGCCTTACGGCACCGGCCTCGCACGAGTCACCGTGAAGGAGGACGGCACCGCCGAAGGTCACGTCATCGGCCGCTCCTCCTTCATGCAGGCCCGCTCACAGGCCACCGCCCCGGTGGCAGGCGACCTGTCCGCCCGCACCGCGTACGCCGACCACGAGCGCACGACGAGGGTTTCGCCCCTGCTGCTGGAGGAGTGGATGCCCGCCTTCCTCGCCCAGCTCGCCGCTCCCGGCGCGCAGCTCGTGCGCGCTACGACGAGTGACGGTGACCCGCTCATGTACCTCTTTGATCCGGAGCGTGAGTCCTTCGCCGAGTTCCTGCCCGAGGGCGACGGCTGGGCGGTGCGCCAGGGCGGCCCCGTAGGGCTGTGGGACAGCGTCGAGCGGGCCCTCATCGCCTGGAGGGACAGCGGAAGCCCCGACATCGACACCGTACGGCTCCACGTCACCAATCAGGCTCACACGTATTCGATCGACGGCTCACCGACGCTCCACTGGAGACACCGTCTCGTGTGACCAAGCGCTCGAGCCGCCCCCGCGTCTTGCGGGGGCGGCTACTCTCCCGAGAGAGCCACCCCCTGAGGTGAGGACGGCAGGATGGACGACGAGTCGTTGTCGGAGTGGGTTGCGCGGCGGGACGCGAGGATCGGGCGGCTTCGGGTCGTGCCGATCGTTCCGGGCGGTGGGCCCCGGGCGTCGCATGTCAGTCCTGACGCTCCGCGTCTCGTCGAGCGGTGGAACGGGCACGGCTGGGAGTTCCATGTGCTCGCCGCGAACCTCGCGGAGGCCAAGCGGATCCTGTACCCGGAGGCCGCCGGCCAGCCGGCTTCCGGTCCGGAGGCGGCGGGGCGGCCGCTCGCGCCCGGCACCGGTCGGCACCGCAAGCCGAGATCGTGACCGGCGCCGGGCTGGGCCGACCGGGTGGTTCCCCTGGCGCGGAGCGCACCGCGGCGGGGGAGAGGGGGCGGTGAGGTGGAC
>NZ_WMLF01000354.1 GCF_014156695.1 Streptomyces durbertensis
GCCGACGGATTATGAGTCCGCTGCTCTAACCGGCTGAGCTACCGCCCCGGTCCGGCGCGTCGGTCACCACTTCCGCGCCGTCTGCCGCAGCATAGCCGCTCATACGATCTCCCGCCCGCATGGGGCCGTGCTGCACCTGCGAGGACATCGATCCTGGCGCGGTCGGTTCCCGCTGTGGCGGGGGAATCTCCCGGCCTCGGCGTGGCGCCGTCGGGAGCGGCGCCACGGTCGGCCGGGGGCCGATGGGGTGACAGCAGGGGCGGCAGGGGCAACCGGCGGCAACAACGAAGGGCCCCGCTGGCGGGGCCCTTCCGATGCGCGCTCCCCCGACTGGACTCGAACCAGTAACCTGCCGGTTAACAGCCGGCTGCTCTGCCAATTGAGCTACAGGGGACTGCCCTGCTCGGGTTCGCCGGCCCGTCTCCGGGGGCGTTCCCTCGCTGCGAGCAATACATTAGCGCATGCCAGGGGGTGCTCTGAAATCGGTATGGAGTGCCGGGCACGGGGCACCCTGGCAGACAGCTGGACATCGAGTGGACATCGAGGGAAGGGCTGCCTCATGCGGCACCGACTGATCTTCGTCGCCGGCATCGCCGTCGGGTACGTGCTCGGCGCCAGAGCTGGTCGCGAGCGGTACGAGCAGCTGCGGGAGAAGGCGCGGCAGATCACGGAGAACCCCGCTGTGCGGAACACCGTCGAGAGCGCGGCGCAGAACGGCCGCCAGGCGGCGAGCCGGGCGGCGCACGTGGTGGGCGAGCGGGTCGGGGACCGGCTCCCGCCGGCTGTGGGCGAGCGGCTGCGGGCCGTGACCGGTGGGCGTTCGGCGGAGGAGGAGGACTGGGGGACCACCAACACGTGAAGACGTGAGGACAAGCCGGAAGAGGGTGGGAAGTCCCTGGGGTCCCGCGTGGCGGGGCCCCAGAGGCGGGTCCGAGCGGCGGGGCCTCAGGGGCGGGGGATGTTGCGGAGGTTGGAGCGGGCCATCTGGAGCATGCGGCCCACTCCCCCGTCCAGCACCATCCGGCCGGCGGACAGGGCAAAGCCGGTGACCATCTCGGCCTTGATCTTGGGCGGGATGGAGAGCGCGTTGGGGTCGGTGACGACGTCGACGAGGGCCGGGCCCTTGTGGCGGAAGGCGTCGCGGAGCGCGCCGCGCAGTTGCTTGGGCTTCTCGACGCGGACGCCGTGGGCGCCGGCGGCCCTGGCGAGTTCGGCGAAGTCGGGGTTGCGGTAGCCGGTGCCGTGGGCGGGGAGGCCGGCGACGAGCATCTCCAGTTCGACCATGCCGAGTGAGCTGTTGTTGAAGAGGACGATCTTCACGGGCAGGTCGTACTGGACGAGGGTGAGGAAGTCGCCCATCAGCATGGTGAAGCCGCCGTCGCCGCACATGGCGACGGTCTGGCGGTGGGGGTCGAGGAACTGGGCTCCGATGGCCTGCGGCAGGGCGTTGGCCATGGATCCGTGGGTGAAGGAGCCGATGACGCGGCGGCGGCCGTTGGGGGTGAGGTAGCGGGCGGCCCAGACGTTGCACATGCCGGTGTCGACGGTGAAGACGGCGTCGTCGGCGGCTTCCTCGTCGAGGACGGAGGCGACGTACTCGGGGTGGATGGGGGTGCGCTTCTCCACCTTCCGGGTGTACGCGCCGACGACGTTCTCCAGCGCGTCGGCGTGCTTCTTCAGCATCCGGTCGAGGAAGGCGCGGTCACTCTTCTGGCGGACGCGCGGGGTGAGGCAGCGCAGTGTCTCGCGGACGTCCCCCCACACGGCGAGGTCGAGTTGGGAGCGGCGGCCGAGGTGTTCGGGGCGGACGTCGACCTGGACGATCCGTACGCCGTCCTGGTGGTCGGGGAGGAAGCTGTTGTAGGGGAAGTCGGTGCCGAGGAGGATCAGCAGGTCGCACTCGTGGGTGGCGTCGTAGGCGGCGCCGTAGCCGAGGAGGCCGCTCATGCCGACGTCGTAGGGGTTGTCGTACTGGATCCACTCCTTGCCGCGCAGGGCGTGGCCGATGGGGGCGTGGACCTTGGCGGCGAAGTCCATGACCTCCTGGTGGGCGCCGGCGGTGCCGCTGCCGCAGAAGAGCGTCACGCGGCGGGCGGCGTCGACCATCTCGGCGAGCCGGTCGACCTCGGCGTCGCCGGGGCGGACGCTGGGCCGGGTGGTGACCAGCGCGTGTTCCTCGGCGCGTTCGGGGGCGGGCTGGGCGGCGATGTCGCCGGGGAGGGCGACGACGCCGACGCCGCCGCGTCCGACGGCGTGCTGGATGGCGGTCTGGAGGACGCGCGGCATCTGGCCGGGGTGGGAGATCAGCTCGCAGTAGTGGCTGCACTCCCGGAAGAGCTGGTCGGGGTGGGTCTCCTGGAAGAAGCCGGTGCCGATCTCTGTGCTGGGGATCTGGGAGGCGAGGGCGAGGACGGGGGCCATCGAGCGGTGTGCGTCGTAGAGGCCGTTGATGAGGTGGAGGTTGCCGGGGCCGCAGGAGCCGGCGCAGGCGGCGAGGCGGCCGGTGAGCTGCGCTTCGGCGCCGGCGGCGAACGCGGCGGTCTCCTCGTGGCGGACCTGTACCCAGCTGATGCCCTCGGTGCGGCGGATGGCGTCGACGACGGGGTTGAGGCTGTCGCCGACGACGCCGTAGACGCGTTGCACGCCCGACTGGCGGAGCAGGTCGACGAACTGGGCTGCGACGGTCTGCTGCCGGGCCATGGGGTTCCTCCGGTGCGGTGGACGACACCGGAAAGCTACCCGTCATGTCCTGGTTCATCCGGATATGGCGTGCGGGGTGGGCGCGTGCTTCGCTCCGCCGGGCGTGCGCGGATGTCACCCGTTCGGAGCCTCCGCCTGTCCGCGTGGCGGCGGCGCGGCGGCGGCGCCGCCACGCGGGCAGGCGGGGCTCACTCCGGCAGCGGGACCGTGGGGTCGGCGAGGCGTTCGGCGTCGACGGTGGTGCCGTTGCGGATGAGCTGCTGGACGCGGTCGGTGACGTCCCAGACGTTGACGTTCATCCCGGCGAGCACCCGGCCTTCCTTCAGCCAGAAGGCGATGAACTCGGGCTTGCCGACGTCGCCCCGGCAGACCACCTGGTCGTAGGAGCCGGGCGGCGCCCAGCCGCTGTACTCCATGCCGAGTTCGTACTGGTCGGAGAAGAAGTAGGGCAGCCGGTCGTAGCTGACCTCCTGGCCGAGCATGGAGCGGGCGGCGGCCGGGCCGCCGTTCAGGGCGTTGGCCCAGTGCTCGACGCGCAGCCGGGTGTTCAGGGTCGGGTGCCAGAACGCGGCCGCGTCGCCGGCGGCGAAGATCGCCGGGTCGGCGGTGCGCAGGGCCGCGTCGACGCTGACGCCGCCGGTGGCGGGGTCGATCTCCAGGCCGGCGGAGGCGGCGAGCGCGGTGCGCGGTGCGGCGCCGATCGCGACGAGCACGCCGTGCGCGGGGTGCTCCTCGCCGTCGTCGGTGCGGACGGCCAGGACCTGGCCGTCCTGGCCGATGATCTCGGTGATGCCGGAACCGAAGTGGAAGCGGACGCCGTGCTCGGCGTGCAGTTGGGTGAAGAGGCCGCCCATCTCCGGGCCGAGGACGCCGTGCAGCGGGCTGGCGTTGGGTTCGATGACGGTGACCTCGGCGCCGTAGTGGCGGGCGGCGGCGGCCACTTCGAGGCCGATCCAGCCGGCGCCGGCGACGACCAGCTGTCCGTTCTCCCGGCCGAGCCGGGTCAGCATGCCGCGCAACTGGTCGGCGTGGGCGAGCCGCCTCAGGTGGTGGACGCCGGCCAGCCGGGTGCCGGGCACGTCGAGGCGGCGGGGCTCGGCGCCGGTGGCGAGCAGCAGCGCGTCGTACTGGATGGTCGTCCCGTCGCCGAGGGTGACCGAGCGGGTCTCCCGGTTGATGTCGACGGCGGGCTCGCCGAGGTGGAGTTCGATCTCGGCCTGGGCGTACCAGGCCGGCGGGTGGACAAAGACGCTGTCCCGTTCCTTGCCGCCGGCGAGGTAGCCCTTGGACAGCGGCGGTCGCTCGTACGGGTGGTCGCGTTCGTCCCCGATGATGATGACCCGGCCCGTGAAACCCTCCGCGCGCAGGGTTTCGGCGGCCTTCGCGCCGGCCAGTCCGCCGCCGATGATGACAAACGTCTCGTGTGCGTCCACCACTTGGTGCCTCCTCGCTGGTTCCCGGTCGTCCCTGGGCCACGCCGGGTTCAGGGCTCTGTCATGGAGCGTCCCCCATCGTGGCGATCACCGGAAGAGCGCGCCCGTGTCACAGCGTGGCGCGTCGCGGGGTCAGCCGGGCGTGCAGGGAGCGGGCGGAGGCGTCGGTGAGGCACGCGATCTGGTCGACGACGGTGCGGACGCGCGCCGCGTCGTCGGCGGACTGGTGGTAGAGCGCCTTGAACTGCGGGTCGAGGCCGTCGGGGGCGCGCAGCAGCAGGGCGTGCGCCAGTTCGCCGAGGACGATCCGCTGTTCGGCGCGCAGCCTCGCCTGGTCGGGGCGCTGCATCACAAAGCGGTCGGCGACGGCCTTCAGTACCGCGCACTCCAGCCGGGCTTCGCGGGGCACGATCAGCTCGGCCGCGTACCTGCCGAGCGGGCCGGGGCCGTACGCCGAGCGGGTGGCGGTCTCGGCGGCGAGGCAGAAGCGGCCGATGAGTTGGCTGGTGGCGTCCTTGAGGCGGGCCTGGGCGGTGGCGGTGCCGTCGTAGCCGTGCGGCCACCACTCCTCGTCCTGGAGGCGGTCGAGGGCGGCGGCGATTTCTTCCTCCGCGGTGGCGGGCGGCGCGTAGCGGTCGGCGGCGACGCGGAGGACCTCGGCGCGTTCGGGCCCCGCGAGCAGGGCGCCGGGGTCGATGTGGCCGGCGTGCAGGCCGTCCTCCAGGTCGTGCACGGAGTACGCCACGTCGTCGGACCAGTCCATCACCTGGGCTTCGAAGCACTGGCGTTCCCGTGGCGCGCCGGCGCGGAACCACTGGAAGACGGGCAGGTCGTCGGCGTACACGCCGAACTTCGGCGAGAGCGGGTCGGTGGGATGGCCGCCCTGGCGCCACGGGTACTTGGTGGTGGCGTCCAGGGCGGCACGGGTCAGGTTGAGGCCGACGGGACGGCCCTCGGCGGTGAAACGTTTGGGCTCCAGCCGGGCGATCAGCCGCAGCGACTGCGCGTTGCCCTCGAAGCCGCCGCAGGGCTCGGCGATCTCGTCGAGCGCCTTCTCCCCGTTGTGGCCGAACGGCGGATGGCCGAGGTCGTGCGCGAGGCAGGCGGTCTCCACCAGGTCGGGGTCGCAGCCCAGCGCCTTGCCGAGGTCGCGGCCGACCTGGGCGCACTCCAGGGAGTGGGTGAGACGGGTGCGGGGGCTGGCGTCCCAGGCGTGCGCGCTGGAGCCGGGCGCGACGACCTGCGTCTTGCCCGCGAGCCGGCGCAGCGCGGCGGAGTGCTGGACGCGGGCGCGGTCGCGTTGGAACGCGGTGCGGCCGGGACGCTTGTCCGGTTCCGGCTCCCAGCGTTCGGTGTCGGACGGGTCGTAGCTACCGTGCATGTCTCGACCGTAACCGGCTGCCCGGGGCGGGTGCGCGCCCGGACGCGGCGGTGGCCGGTTCGGGTGCGGGCCCGGTGGTGTGGGTGCGGGCCGGATGGCGTGGGGTGCGGGCCGGGGTCTCAGCGCGGGGTCAGGG
>NZ_WMLF01000355.1 GCF_014156695.1 Streptomyces durbertensis
CGGGGGCGGCGGGGGCAGCGACGCGCACCGGCGGCTGGCGGCGGCCGTGGCCAGGGGTCCCGCCGGGCACCCGGAGCTGGCCGGCGTGCTGACCGAGCCGGGCCGGCCGGTGTGGGCGAGGGAGGTCGCCGCCTGCGCGTTGGCCGACGGGGGCGACCGCCGCGCCTTCGAGACTCTGGTGTTCCTGCTGAACTACCGCGAGCCGACCCGGGCGGAGTGCGCCGCCGAGGCGCTGCTGCGGCTCGGCGACCCGCGTACCGGCCGGGCCGCCGCCGCGCTCGCCACCAACGAACTGCGGGCCGCCTACGCGCTGCACCCCGTGCTGCTGCTGACCCGGCTGGCCGGCCCCGAGTCGGTTCCGGCGCTGGTCACGGCGCTGCGGGCGCGGCTACGACCGGGCGCGGTGCCGTACTGGGGGCTCGCGCGGGCCTGTGCGCACGGCCTGGGGGAGCTGGGCGACCGCCGGGCGCGACCGGTGCTCACCGAGGCCGCGGCCTTTCCCCAGCTACGGGACGCGGCCACTGCCGCGCTGCGGCGCCTCCCGCCGCCGTAGCGCGCGGGCGCGGCGGGCGAGGGGCCATAGGGAGGGTCACAGCCGCAGGTACATGATGTGCAGGCCGACGTAGCCGTGCTCGGGGTGGTGGAAGCCCTCGGGCAGGGTGGTCATGATCTCGAAACCGAGGGACTTCCACAGTTGGACGGCCCTGGTGTTGGTCTCCACGACCGCGTTGAACTGGATCGCGCGGTACCCCTCACCGCGCGCCCACGCGATCACGTACGCGCCCAGCGCGCGGCCCACGCCCCGGCCCGCCCGGGCGGCGTCCACCATGAAGCTGGCGCTCGCGATGTGTGAGGCGCCGCCCATGTGGTTGGGGTTCGTCTTCGCGGTGCCGACCACCGCGCCGGAGGCGTCGACGGCGACGACCGTGTGCGCCGGCGGCGGCGGGAACCAGGTCGAGCGGGCCTGCTCCTCGTCCATGTCGCGGTCGTAGGTGTACGTCTCGCCGGCCCTGACGATGTCCCGCATGAACGGCCACATCGCCGGCCAGTCGGCGTCGGTGGCCGTCCTGATGTTGATCGACATGAGGCGCAGGATGGCACGTCCTCACAGGAGTGTCAGCTGAGTATGGCCGTCGCCCTCCGGTGCCCGCTCGGCGGCCGCCAGGTCGCCGGCGGCCGTGGCCGGCCGGCGGGCGACTCCTGGTGCGGCCGGCGCCAGGCCGTACTCGGCGGCGAGTTCGTGGACCTGGCGGGTGACGCGGCGCTGGTACCACTTCGGCGCGTAGGCGCCGTCCGCGTACAGCGCTTCGTAGTGCCGCACCAGGCCGGGGTGGTGGCGGCCGAGCCAGGCCATGAACCACTCGCGGGCACCGGGCCGCAGGTGGAGTGTCAGCGGCGTCACCGACGTCGCGCCGGCGGCGGCCACCGCCCGGACCGTGGCGCGCAGCTGGGCCGGTGAGTCGCCGAGGAAGGGGATGACGGGGGCCATCAGCACGCCGCAGCCGATGCCGTGTTCGCCGAGCGTGCGGACGACGTCCAGCCGCCGCTCGGGGGCCGGCGTTCCCGGCTCCACCGTGCGCCACAGCTCCTCGTCGAGGAAGCCGACCGAGACCGACACCCCGACGTCGGTGACCGCGGCTGCCGACCGCAGCAGCTCCAGGTCGCGCAGGATCAGCGTGCCCTTGGTGAGGATCGAGTACGGGTTGGCGTGGTCCCGCAGGGTGGTGAGGATGCCGGGCATCAACCGGTAGCGGCCCTCCGCGCGCTGGTAGACGTCGACGTTGGTGCCCATGGCGATGTGCTCGCCGCGCCACCGGGGGGCGGACAGCTCGCGCCTGAGCAGTTCCGGCGCGTTGACCTTCACCACGATCTGGGTGTCGAAGCCGAGGCCGGTGTCCAGGTCGAGGTAGCCGTGGGTGCCCCTGGCGAAGCAGTAGACACAGGCGTGTGAGCAGCCGCGGTAGGGGTTGACCGTCCAGGTGAACGGCACGCGTGAGGCGGCCGGCACCCGGTTGACCAGCGAGCGGGCGCGCACCTCGTGGAAGGTGACGCCCCGGAACTCGGGGGTGTCGAAGGTGCGGGTGACCACCTCGCTGCCGAACAGGGCGGCCGGCCCTTCCTCCCTCAGGTTGTCCCAGCGCATCTGCCTGCCTCCTCGTGTGCCGCCGTGCCCGCCCCCGGTGAATAGAACACGCGTTCGAGCGAATGCTGTCAAGCCGGATTTGGGCGGTCGGCATCCGGGTGATGGGATGAACCCCGACACCAGTGGGGCCCGGTCCGGGCCCGCCCGGCCCGCGACGGCGGGTCGAGGACCAGCACAGGAGGAGCCCAATGGCACAGGTCGAGGCCACGACGCAGCGTGAGATCGCAGCCGACCCCGACGATGTCTTCGACGCCCTCGCGGACTACAGCGGTGTCCGCGGCAAGGTCCTGCCCGCCCACTACAGCGAGTACGAGGTGCGGGAGGGCGGCGACGGAAAGGGCACCCTGGTCCACTGGAAGCTCCAGGCGACCAGCAAGCGCGTGCGGGACTGCCTGGTCGAGGTCGACGAGCCGACCGACGGCCAGTTGGTGGAGAAGGACCGCAACTCCTCGATGGTGACCACGTGGGTTGTCACGCCCGCCGGTACCGGCCGCGCCAAGGTCGTCGTCACCACCGTGTGGAACGGCGCCGGCGGCATCGGCGGCTTCTTCGAGCGGACCTTCGCCCCCAAGGGCCTGGCCCGCATCCACGACGAACTTCTGGCCAATCTCGCCGCCGAGATGGAGAAGGGCGAGGAGTAGGACGCCCCGCGCGCCCGGCGGGCCTCGCCGGCCCGGCGGGCGCGCGGGTGTGACGTGACGTGACCGGCGTGAAGAGAAAGCGCGTGTCGCCTTCCCGGTCGGTTCACCGTTTCGAGTGGTGTTGCGGCGGCCCCGCGAAGGCTACGCGCCGCGCGGTGCCGAACACTTCACCCGGCACCGCGCGGCGCGTAACGTTGCCGTGCATGAAGATCCTCATCAGCGCGGACATGGAAGGTGCCACCGGCGTCACCTGCCCTGCCGACGTGCTGCCCGGCACCCCCCGGTGGGAGCGCTGCCGGACGATGTTCACCAGTGACGTGAACGCCGCCGCGACCGGCTTCCTCGCCGGCGGCGCCGACGAGGTGCTGGTGAACGAGGCGCACTGGACCATGCGCAACCTGCTGCTTGAGGAACTCGACCCCCGGGTGCGCATGCTGACGGGCCGCCACAAGGACCTGTCGATGGTCGAGGGCGTCCAGCGCGGCGACGTCGACGGCGTCGCCTTCGTCGGCTACCACACCGGCGCCGGTACCGAGGGCGTGCTCGCCCACACCTATCTCGCCAACTCCGTCACCGGCGTCTGGGTGGACGGCACCCGCGCCAGCGAGGGGCTGCTGAACGCCCTG
Source organism: Streptomyces durbertensis (assembly GCF_014156695.1). Lineage (GTDB taxonomy): Bacteria > Actinomycetota > Actinomycetes > Streptomycetales > Streptomycetaceae > Streptomyces > Streptomyces durbertensis. The sequence goes on from NZ_WMLF01000355.1 coordinate 3,411, forward strand.
GTCGCCGCCGAGTACGGGGTGCCCGTCGTCCTGGTCACCGGCGACGACCGGACCTGCGAGGACGCCAAGGGCTACGCCCCGCACGCGCGTACCGTCGCGGTCAAGGAGTACGTCTCCCGCTACGCCGCGATCTGCCGCACCCCGGAACGCACCGCCGCCGACGTGCACGCCGCCGCCTCGGCGGCGACCACACTGGCGAGGCGCGTCGAACCGGTCAGCGAGAGCCACGAGATCGCCCTGGAGTTCGACGCCGAACACCTCGCCGGAGCCGCCACCCTGGTACCGGGCGTGCGGCGCACCGGCGAGTGCCGGGTCCTCTACACCGCCCCCGACATGTACCAGGGCATCCGCTGCTTCAAAGCGGTCACCACGATCGTCTCGGCCGCCGTGGAGGAAACCTATGGCTGAACCTCTGGTCGACCCGACGGACCCCACCGCGCGGCCCAGGGCGCTGCCCCAGGCGGGCATCGACGACCGCGCGCTGCTGGAGGTCGTCGAGTTCACCTCCGACCTGATCAGGCTGGACACCACCAACCGCGGAGCCGGCCGGGGCCACGAACGCCCCGCGGCCGAGTACGTCGCCGAGCGGCTGGCGGAGGCCGGGCTGGAACCGGTGCTGCTGGAGAAGGCGCGGGGGCGCTCCAACGTCGTCGCCCGCCTCCCGGGCACCGACCCGTCCGCCGACGCGCTGCTGCTGCACGGCCACCTCGACGTGGTGCCCGCCGACCCCGCCGACTGGAGTGTCCACCCGTTCTCCGGCGAGGTCCGCGACGGCGTCGTCTGGGGCCGCGGCGCGATCGACATGAAGGACATGGACGCGATGCTGCTCGCCGTCGTCCGCGCCTGGAACCGCACCGGCGTGCGCCCCCGCCGCGACGTCGTCCTCGCGTTCACCGCCGACGAGGAGGACAGCGCCGAGTTCGGCGCCGCCTACCTTGTCCAGCAGCACGCCGACCTCTTCGACGGCTGCACCGAGGGACTCAGCGAGTCGGGCGGCTTCACCGTGCACGCCGGGGACGGCCTGCGGCTCTACCCGGTGGCCGCCGGCGAACGCGGCACGGCCTGGCTGCGGCTGACCGCCCACGGCCGCGCCGGGCACGGCTCCAAGGTCAACCGGGAGAACGCGGTCAGCCGCCTCGCCGCCGCCGTGCACCGGATCGCCGAGCACCGCTGGCCGCTGCGGCTGACCGACACCGTACGGGCGAGCCTGACCGCCCTCGCCGAACTCCGCGGCCTCACCCCGCCCGACTTCGACGACCCCGGCTTCGACGACGCCGCCCTCGACGCCCTGCTCGCCCGGCTCGGCCCCGCCGCGGCCTTTGTCGAACCCACCGTGCGCAACAGCACCAACCCCACCGCCCTGGAAGCCGGCGGCAAGGTCAACGTCATCCCCGGGTCGGCCGGCGCGCTTGTCGACGGCCGGGTACTGCCGGGCGGCGAGGCGGAGTTCACCGCCACCCTCGACGCCCTCACCGGGCCGCACGTCGAATGGGACTACTACCACCGCGAGATCCCGCTCCAGGCCCCGGTGGACTCGGCCACCTTCGCCGTGCTCTGCGAGGCCATCGAACACTTCGACCCCGGCGCGCACGCCGTCCCCTACTGCATGTCGGGCGGCACCGACGCCAAGCACTTCGCGCGGCTGGGTGTGCGCGGCTACGGCTTCTCACCGCTGCGCCTGCCGCCGGGCTTCGACTACGGCGCGATGTACCACGGCGTCGACGAACGGGTACCGGTCGACGCGCTGCACTTCGGCGTCCGCGTCCTGAACCGGGCCCTGCTCGCCCTGTAGGGGCGTCCGCGGAGGAGCGCCGACCACACCCGGGGCCCCGGGCACCGGCGCCAGGCGACCAGAAGGGAGCACGGCCCATGTCGATCAGCCACGCCCGGTACGGCACCTGGCCCTCACCGATCGACGCGGCGCTGGTCGCCGCGCGCGACGGCCGGCCGGAATACCTGACCGCCGTGGGGGAGGAGCTGTGGTGGACCGCGCCGCGCCCCGCGGAGGACGGCCGGCGCGCGCTGCTGCGCCTGACCCCCGACGGCCGGGCGCGCTCGGAGCTGCCGCCGCCCTGGGACGTCCGCAGCCGCTTCACCGAGTACGGCGGCCAGCCCTTCGCCGGCGTGCCCCGTGAGCACGGCGGCCCGCTTGTCGTCTTCTGCCACTTCGCCGACCAGCGGCTGTACGCCTTCGAACCGGACGGCACCGAGCAGCGCCGCGCACCCCGCCCCCTCAC
>NZ_WMLF01000356.1 GCF_014156695.1 Streptomyces durbertensis
CCACGAACCCGAGCCTCCACCCCGACCTCGCCCGGTCGCCCAGGGCCCGGCTCCCTCCGGAACCGGCGACGGCCGACTACGCGAGCGCGGCCCGCGCCTCCGCCGTGAAGCTGCCGAGACGCTCGGAGACCATGGTCACCTCGACGGCGTGACGCTCGACGAACCTGACGTTTCGATCAGGGGCGCCTACGGAGTCGCGCCATGCGAGAAGCGTCGTGTGCATCGAGTGGAGGGCCAGGTGGACGCTGTGGGCGGCCCGCTCCACGGAGTCGGGCCCCTCGACGGCAAGGCTGGCCCAAGCCACCTGCACCAGCACCAACTGATCCTGTGCGATTCGCAGTCGCCGGTCAGCCTCCGCCGTATCCGGGCGATCACCTATCAGCGCTCGTGCGGCCGCCTTCAGAGCGCTGCGGGCCTCATGGGCCGGGGCGAGGAAGGCGCTGTACGCGTCCCGCCGCAGTTGTCTTCGCCACTGGGCATGCTCGACCCTGGCCTGCCCCTCCCACTGCCGCCGAGTCGACGCACTCGAGATCATCGACGCGGCGATCGTTCCGAGCACGCCTACCGTCGCACCGAGCAGCGCAGCAAGTCCCTGGTCCACAGCGCGGATTATCTTCCGCTCGGGGGCGTACTCACATGCAGTTCCGGCCGTTCAACTGAGGCGCCCCGAGACCGGGGCTTGGTACCTCAAGCGTTCCCAACCTGCCAGCGCTCACTACCTCGTCGGACGCAGCGGCTTTCGATTACTTCGATGGCAGCACGAACGCTCATCCACGCCGCGCGGCGGCCACCGCGTCGGTGTACAGCTCGGTAGTGAAGTCACCGTCGCCCACTCCAAGAGCTAGCATCACGTCCCGCACCACGGCCAACGCCTCGTCCAACCGCTCCTCGGCCGCCATCGTCTCGACCTCCAGCCAGCTCCCCGCCACCTCCGGCACCTCGACCAACGTCGCCAGCGGTGCCCAGGCCCCGGAGGCAAACCGGTAGTTGAGACAGTGCTTCTCGAACTCGATCACCGCTCGATGTCCGAGCGCCCGATGCACCTCGTGCATGGCCTCGCCGTCATCGACCGCCGTCTCGGTCTCCGGCTTCGACCCCGTCGCAGCATCCACCGCCGAGCCCTTGTACGTGAGGACCGTACGCTGCCTCCCGTCGTCGCCTCTGACCGTCCGCACTCGAAGCTCCCGGCCCTCGCGCTCCAAACCACCATCGGGAGCGTCGTAGTACGTGTCCCGGTACACCTCAACCCGCCCCTCCCCGCCGGCACGCGCCTCCAACCCGGCCCGCACCCGCTCAGGCTCCCGAACAACTGCCTTCCACTCCGCCTCGATCACCGAGCCCCTCCCGTCCCTTCTACGCCACTTCTCGATGATGCCGTCCGCAGCAGTTCCCAAGGGGCCGTCTGCTGTGCTTCACCGCCGCCCCGGGGAACGTTCGGCCACACGTGCGCGTCCAACCGCCGCCGCCACCTTGGGCGTCATCCAGCGGCCCCCCGACGCCGGGCCGTGGGCGCTGGCGCCTGGAACGGTGCCGTGCGACGTCCGCGCATCAGCACATGTCCAAGATCACCACGCCCAGGCAGGCACACACGACAAGGCTAAGATCAAATGACGATAACCTGGTCCTACTGGCGGGAATCTCGCTCACGGCCAGAGCGCCCGCCCTTATGACCCAAGGGGAACACGCATGGCCAGAACTCGACTCAACGTGGTGCTCGCAGGCACGGCAATCGCCGCCTTTGGTTTCGCTCCACCGGCTACCGCCTCGACGCCTTCTGCTCCTATCGCATCGGCCGCGGAAGGCTCGAGCATCAGCCTGGCGGCCGGCTGCCCGAACAATGGCCGCATCGGTTACAACTATCGCTGCACGACTCTTGCCGGTGGTGAACTCTACCACCGGAAGTACACGAACGATATTGCCGGAACGTGGTACAAGAAGAAGAGCGGACGCGCCATTGAGGCACGGCTTGGGATGACCTGGAAGGGGAAGAACCACTACGGTTCGTGGTTCACGCAGTCCTCCGGCACAACCAAGGATTGGTCGATGAAGTCCGTCACGTACTGCACCGACTCGGTCGGCTTGATGCAGGTGAAGGGGCAGCAGACGTACCAGACCCCCATGGCCAACTGCCTTTCCTAAGGAACCTAGGCGCCCGGCTGCGATCACATTCGCTCGCGGCCGGGCGCATGCGTCTCTTCGGGCCCTGGCTTTACTCGACCACAACTGGATGTCACCGTGCTGTCCGCGATCTTCCAAGGGCAAACCGCCTTCATAGTGCTCGCAACCCTCGCTGTCTTGGCTGCCGCATCAGCCACCTTTGTATTCAGTCGGACGACGCGAGGCAGGCGACTGGCCTGGGCGGGCCTGGCGGCCTCTGTGACAGCCGAGCTCGCTCTGACCATTTTCCTTCCTGGCGAGGGCGGCGGTGGATCGTCAACACCGGTCTGTGTTGTCAACCACGACCTCGTTGAGCCCTTCGCCACCACGCAGGGCCTGCTGAATCTACTGATGTTCCTCCCCATCGGTGCATGCGCCGCGCTCGCTCTGCGCAGTCTGGTACCGGCGGCCCTCGGAGGCGCCCTCCTTTCCGTTGCTACAGAACTGACACAGGCAGTGGCGCCCTTCGTCCACAGAGGCTGTGACACCAGTGATCTGGTGATGAACTCCCTCGGCGCAGCGCTCGGCGCGCTAGGTGGTCTGGCCGTACTCAAGGCAAGAGGTCTTGAGGTGAGGCCGGTCCACGCTCACGCTCGCCCGACGTTCTTGGCAGCGGGCGCCCTGGTGTTGCTGGCCGGAGCACTCGTCGGAGGTCGCGTCCTGACGCTCCAGCACGTCGACTCCAGCAGTTTGCGCTTCGCCGGATCAGATGCCGAGAAGGCCGCCAACGCAGCGATCCAGGAGGCATTCGGTGACCGCTACTCGATCAGCGCCGTCCAGGTCCAGGCAGGCATCGACGGATTCGAGGATCGACTGCTGATCACGCTGGACGAAGGAACGGCCGAACTCACATGGCCGACTGCACGACAGCTGAGCGTGAGCCTTGAGAACTCCAGCGAGACCACGTCCACGAGCTTTTCCATCCCCGGGGTTACAAAGAAGCCGACTGACGAGAAGGACGCGGTCGCAATCGCACGGATCTACGTGAAAGCCCATTACCCCTGGGCACTGCGTGCTTCCGGAGTGAGCTCGTACGCGGTGGGTGAGCAGGCTGAGCTCGGTTGGGTGGTCAGCTGGCAACGCCGAGACCGTGACGGCGTCCGGATGCCGACGCGCCTAGACGTACAGATCAATACCGCCGGACGGGTTTCGCAGTTGCTTGTCGACCGCTCGCCCGACCCTCAGAACATGGCACGTCCGGTACTCAAGGAACGGGATGCCGAGAAGGCGGGACGGAAGCTCCTTGCCCGCGACGCGGAGCTCGGCTCCGAGCGGCTTACCCTCATCCAGGCAGAGCTGATCGCCGTGCGCACAGCACGACTCCCTGGCGGTGAGGGAAAGGAGGGTTACCGTCCACAGTGGCTCCTCAGCTTCAGCACAGAGCAAGGCGAGGTCCTCCCTGAGCGGATCCTGGTCGACGCCGTAACCGGGAAGGCGGTCGATCGAGCGTCCGCCGTGGATGAGCTGGAGCAATCCGAAGGCGAGATGGGCGCACTGCCACCGGAAGACATCGGATCGTGAGACAGGCGGACAACAAGTAGGCGGTCTCGTCGGCTTGCCACTGACGTCCTTGGGCGCCTGCAAGACGCTAGGCGCAGCCTGGCATACCCGCATACCCATTGCCGCCGAGAGCCCCGACATCTCATCCCATCACCCGTGGAGGCCGGCCCACTTGGCGAGTCTTGTCAGTTCGGGCTTCGAGCGGCGGTGCAGGGAGACCAGCACGCGGAGCACCTCGCGGGCCATGGGGTGGATTCTGGCCATCTGCGGTGCGGCCTCGCGGGCTCGGAAGAGGGAGCGCAGCGCCTCCTCCCGATCGCCGGTCGCGAGGTGGGCGCGCGCCGCGTCGATGTGGAGATGTCCGACGCGGGTCGGTCCCAGCCCGGAGGGTGGTTGCCCGACCATGCCGTCGGCCATGGTGACGGCGCGCTTGGGCTTCTCGAGCTCGATCTGGGCGGCCATCTCGTGCAGCGCCACGTTGCCCGCGCCGAACGTGAGGTTGTGCCGGTACTCGTCGCCGTTGCTCTGGTCCAGGAGACCGGCGAGGCGCTTGGCGTGGACGAGATGGTGGCGCGCTGTCGCCTCGTCACGGGCACGAGCCGCGAGTGTCACCGCGCGCAGATGCAGGGAGCCGGCCGCCACGACCGCCTCGACGGAGTTCTCGCCGCTCGCGGCCCACGTGGTGAGCGCGCGGTCGGTGACGGCCAGGCCCTCCAGGTAGTCTCCGGCGGACTGGAACGTGCCGGCCTCCGTCCAGGCGGCGGCCATCTGCGCGACCGGCACCCACGCCTGGCTCGCCGCCCATTCCTGGCGGGCGGCCACCAGGTCGGCCAGGTCCGGATAGCCGAGCCGGTGGGCGATCGTGTAGGCGCAGGCGTAGACGTCGACGAGCATCTGCCACGCACCGGGCTCCCGCGTGTCGTGGGCATGCGCGACGGCGCGGGAGATCAGCGGCGGCAGCACGTCCAGCAAGGTGGCGTAGTCGGTCGCCGCACGCAGTCGCGACGCGTGGTGGACGTCCGCGGCCAGTGTCCGCGGGTGGACGTCGGCCACCGCCGGGTGCCGATGCCGCCGGACCGCTGACCGCAACTGGTCGATCTGCCGCGTGCCCGGGGATTCCGCGTAGGGCTGTCCGTAGAGGACGGACAGGGTGACGCCGAGCGCTTCGGCAAGAGCGGCGGCCACCGCCGGCCGGCAGGCGCGGTCCCCGACTTCGATCTTGGACAGCAGCGAGTGGGAGATGCTGGCCTTGCGGGCGAGCACTCTCTGGGACAGGTCTCGCGCCTTGCGCAGTGTGGCGATGTGCTCGCCCACCGCGGCCGGTACGGGGATATCGGCGTCCGTGACAGCGTGCATGTCTGAAGTCTTCCCCAACCGACTCGCGCTGTGCGCGGAGTTGTCGCGATTCGCGACGGCCGCTGTGCAACATCAGTGCAAACTCGGACGCCCCCTTTCCGTAGTTGTCTGGTTACACCAGGCAAGGATGCTGAAGGGAAGTGGGATGGATCGCACTCCGCACGACGAGCACGCGCCAACTGCGGCCGACTCCCAGCTGACGACACGACTGACCATCCGACGTGCAGGGCGGCTCTATGCCACCGTCTACGACGCCTCCGCCGTCTCCACGACCATCGCCGAGCTGCGGACACTGCTCACGGACGGAATCCAGCGGCACGAGGCCACGGCCCGAGACGCTTCGCACGCGGAGCGACAGCGGCTGACCGCCACCATCGCCACCACCCGCCAACTCCTGACGGATGGCCATCAGGCCGGGCCCATGGCGGAGCTGGTCCATATGCAACTCCTCGCGGACGCCCTCAGCACCCTGACGTCGGTCCACACGGTGTCGGGTACGTGCGCCACGTGTGACGGCCGGAGGACCGGAACGACGGTGCGTGTCGTGCGGGTGGTCGACCAGGGCACGGGAGCGGGCTGGTCCTACCGCGCCTGCACGGGCTGCGTGCCGCTCGGACAAGGGGAGTT
>NZ_WMLF01000357.1 GCF_014156695.1 Streptomyces durbertensis
GGGGGTGGTGTGGTGCGGTCAGCTGCGGCAGGCGGAGAGGGCGCCGGCGAAGTGGGGTCCGGCCACCTCCGCCGCCTCCTCCAGCCAGGGCAGGTCGTGTCCCATCCGGTCGCGCTTGGTGCGCAGGTAGTGCAGGTTGTGTTCGCCGGCCTGCACCGGGACGGCCTCCCGGGCGGTGACGAGCAGGCCGTGGTCGCCGAGGGCCCGCGCCTTCTCCGGGTTGTTGGTGAGCAGCCGCAGCGAGCGCACCCCGAGGTCGGTGAGGATACGGGCGCCGGCGGCGTAGTCGCGGGCGTCGGCGGGCAGGCCGAGTTCGACGTTGGCGTCCAGCGTGTCGCGGCCGCGTTCCTGGAGTTCGTAGGCGCGCAGCTTGGGCAGCAGGCCGATGCCCCGGCCCTCGTGCCCGCGCAGGTAGACGAGGACGCCGCGGCCCTCCGCCTGGATACGGCGCAGCGACTCGGCGAGCTGCGGGCCGCAGTCGCAGCGGTGGGAGGCGAGGATGTCGCCGGTCAGGCACTCGGAGTGCATGCGGACCAGCACGTCCTCGCCGTCCTGGTCGTCCTTGATGTCGCCGGCCACCAGCGCGATGTGCTCGACGCCGTCGGCGGTGGAGCGGTAGCCGAACGCCCGGAACTCGCCGTAGGCGGTGGGCAGCCGGGTCTCGGCCTCACGCAGCACGGCGGGCAGCGGCACCGGTCGCGCCGCCGCGGGAACGGCGGCCCGCTCGGCCGGGGCGGCCGCCTCCGGCGTCGGATCCGCGGCCTCCTCCCGGGCGCGGCGGTACTCCACGAGGTCGGCGATCGAGACGATGGCAAGGCCGTGCTCGCGGGCGAACGGCACCAGGCGCGGCAGCCGCATCATCGTGCCGTCCCGGTCGGCGATCTCCACGATCGCCGCGGCGGGCCGCAGCCCGGCGAGCCGGGCCAGGTCGACGCCGGCCTCGGTGTGGCCCTGGCGGACGAGCACCCCGCCCTCCCGGGCGCGCAGCGGGAAGACGTGCCCGGGGCGCACGAAGTCGTCGGCGACGGCGGTGGGGTCGGCGAGCAGCGCGATGGTGGTGGCCCGGTCGGCGGCGGAGATGCCGGTGCTGACGCCGTGCGCGGCGGAGGCGTCGACGGAGACGGTGAACGCGGTGCTCATCGACTCGGTGTTGCGGCCGACCATCTGCGGCAGCTCCAGCCGGTCCAGCTCCGGTCCTTCCATCGGCACGCAGATCAGACCGCGGCACTCGGACATCATGAAGGCGATGATCTCCGGGGTGGCCTTCTCGGCGGCCACCACCAGGTCGCCCTCGTTCTCCCGGTCCTCGTCGTCGACGACGACCACCGGGCGCCCGGCGGCGATGTCGGCGATCGCCCGCTCGATCGGGTCGAGCGTCAGGTCCTCGTCGACCGGCTCCGCCGCGGGGAGGTACTGCCCAAGGCTGCTCAGCGCGGTCATACCACCGCTCCTTCCACTGTGTGCGCCGGCTGGGCCGGCGCCGGGGTGCGGCGGGTGCGCAGCCACCAGGCCCGCATGCCCCACAACACCAGGACGAGATACACCAGGTAGACAAGTCCGGAGAAGACCAGTCCGCTGCTGAAGGCCAGCGGGACGCCGACCAGGTCGACCAGCAGCCAGGCGAACCAGAACTCCACCAGGCCCCGGGCCTGGGCGACCATCGCGGCGATGGTGCCGACGAAGATGTAGGCGTCCGCCCACGGGCTCCACGACAGGTCGGGGAACACGGTGAACAGCGTGCCGACCGCGACGGTGCCGGCCACCGTGCCGGCCAGCAGCGCCAGGCGCTCGCGGCCGGTGGCGAAGCGGACGGCGATCGTGCCGTCCTCTCCGGCCGCGGCGCCGGCGCGCCACTGCCGCCAGCCCCACACCGCGACCGCGATGACCAGGAGTTGCTTGCCCACTCCCCCGCTGAGGTTCGCCGAGTGGTAGGCGGCGACCAGGACCAGCCCGGCCAGCAGCTGCGCCGGCCAGGTGAGGCGCGAACGGCGCCAGCCGAGCGCGAGCGCGGTCAGGCCCAGCAGGTTGCCGATCATGTCCGACCAGATGACCTTCTGGCCGAACAGCACAAAGGCGGTGTCGTTGAGTGCCCCGAGCGCGCTCATCCGGCCACCTCGCCGGGGTCGGCGGCGCCGGCCACCCGCCCGATCCCGTCCGCCAGTCCCGCGCCCACCAGCCGCTCGACGTACTTGGCGAGGACGTCGACCTCCAGGTTCACCCGTTCGCCGACCGTGCGGCGGCCGAGGGTGGTGAGGGCGAGGGTGGTGGGGATGAGGCTGACGGTGAAGTGCTCGTCGCCGGCCTCCACCACGGTGAGGCTCACGCCGTCGACGGTGATGGAGCCCTTCTCCACGACGTAGCGGGCCAGGTTCCGGGGCAGGGCGAAGCGGAGCACCTCCCAGTGTTCGGCGGGGGTGCGCTCCAGCAGGGTGCCGGTGCCGTCGACGTGGCCCTGGACGATGTGGCCGCCGAGCCGGGCGCCGACGGCGAGGGCGCGTTCGAGGTTGACCGGGGAGCCGGGGGTGAGGTCGCCGAGGCCGGTGCGCCGCAGCGTCTCGGCCATCACGTCGGCAGTGAACTCGCCGTCGACGTTCTCCACGACGGTCAGACACACGCCGTTGACGGCGATCGAGTCGCCGTGCGCGGCGTCCTTGGTGACCAGGGGGCCGCGGAGGCGCAGCCGGCTGGCGTCCCCGAGGTCGGTGACCGCGGTGACCTCGCCCAGCTCTTCGACGATTCCGGTGAACACTCAGGGCTCCTCGGTGGTGTGGGGGACGGCGGTGATCCGCAGGTCCGGCCCCAGGCGGACGGTCTCGATGAGGGTGAGGCGACGGGCGTCGCCGATGGTTCCGATGCCGGCGTCGGCGAGGGCGGCGGGGCCGGCGCCCAGCAGTACCGGTGCCAGATAGCCGGTCACCCGGTCCAGCAGGCCGGCGGAGAGGAACGCGGCGGCCAGCGTGGCGCCGCCCTCCAGCAGTACCGAGCGCACGTCCCGCCGGTAGAGCGCGTCCAGGACGGCGGCAAGGTCAAGTCCCGGCCCGTCGGCGGCCCTGGGCACCCGCAGCACCTCCACGCCGGCGTCCTCGAGCTCGCGGGCGTCGGCGTCCTCGGCGGTGAACACGACGGTGGGCGCGGTGTCGTCCAGCACCCGGGCGCCGGGGGTGACGGCGTCCGCCGCGGTGTCCAGTACGACGCGCAGCGGCTGGGTCGCGCCCGGGACGCCGCGCACCGCCAGGTGCGGGTCGTCGGCGCGGGCGGTGCCGGAGCCGACCAGTACGGCGTCGGACTCGGCGCGCAGCCGGTGCACGTCGGCGCGGGATGCGGCGGAGGTGATCCAACGGCTGGTGCCGTCGGCGGCGGCGGTCCGCCCGTCGAGGGTCGCGGCGTACTTCCAGTGGACGTGCGGGCGGCGCAGCCGGGCGGCGGTCAGCCAGGCCGCGTTGCCGGCGGCGGCCTCCTCGACGAGCAGTCCTCCGGCGACGTCGACGCCGGCCGCCGCCAGGGTGGCGGCGCCGCCCGCCGCGGTCGGCGTGGGGTCGGCGACGGCGTAGACGACGCGGCTGATCCCGGCGTCCAGCAGTGCCTCGGCGCAGGGCCCGGTGCGTCCGGTGTGGTTGCAGGGTTCGAGCGTGACGACGGCGGTGCCGCCGCGGGCGTCGTCGCCGGCCTCGGCGAGCGCGTGGATCTCGGCGTGCGGGCCGCCTGCCCGCTTGTGCCAGCCCTCCCCCACGACGCGGCCGGTGCGGTCCAGTACGACGCAGCCGACGACGGGGTTGGGGCTGGTGTGTCCGAGCCCACGGGCGGCGAGTTCGACGGCGCGGCGCATGGCGTCGCGCTCACGGTGCGCTGCGGCTGCGGTGGCCACCGGGTCCTCCTGCCTCATCGGGCACGGACTCCGGGGCTGACGTGGGAAACGAACAGCGGGCCGGGCACTCGCACGGCTGACGGCAGGTCCCGCCGGGCGGCCATGGCAGACCGGACGGAACGCGCCTGCGACGTGCGTCGCGACGACCCGCCGCGCACTGCCTCCCATCCGGACTTTCACCGTCGGTCCAGGAGTTTCACCTGGTCAACCGACCGCTGGAGGCGGCCGGGTCGCGGACTGTAACCGCCGGTTCGGAATTACACCGACCCCGGAGTGCGCTGACGTCACTGATACGCGTCAAGTGTGCCACGGAGAGACGACTTCGCGACGCCGGGTTGCTGTGGGGTGACTCACACGGGCCCCGGCTGTCACGCTGGGCCGTGGCGCGCCGGTCGGCGTGCGGAATCCACCGACCCGGAGGGGCGGCGATCAGGGAAGGGGCAGGTATGGCGGAGTCCGGCCGGGCGTGGGAGGGCGGCGCGTCGAGGGCGCGCTGGGCGGTCGGGGTGGTCTTCGCGGTGCACGGCGCCGCGAGCGGTACCTTCGCCACCCGCATCCCGTGGATCAGGGAACGGCTGGAGATCGGCACCGGACTGCTCGGGCTGGCGTTGGCGTGCGCGACGGTCGGCGCCGCGCTGGCCATGCCGTTGGCGCCCCGGCTGGCCCTCCGGTACGGGCAGCGGCGGGCACTTCGGCTGCTGGTGCTGCTGTGCTGCCTGGGTCTGCTGTTGCCGACTCAGGCGCCGGCGCTGGTGTGGCTGTGCGTGGCGATGCTGCTGTTCGGCGGCTCGCTCGGGCTGCTGGACGTGTTGATGAACGCGCAGGGCGTGGAGGTCGAGAAGCGTCTGGGGCGGCCGGTCATGTCCGGTCTGCATGGGCTGTGGAGCGTGGGCACGCTGGTCGGCGGCGCGGTGGGCGCCGGCGCGGCGCATCTGGGGGTGGACGGCCGGCTGCACGCGGCGCTGGTGGCGCCGGTGCTGCTGATGGTGGCGCAGGTGGCCGCCGGGCGGACGCCGGACAGCGTGCCGGTGCGGGACGCCAAGGCGCCTCCGCACTTCGCGCTGCCGCCGCGCGGTGTGCTGCTCGTCGGTCTGGTCGGGTTCTGCGCGGTGTTCGCGGAGGGCGCGGCGATGGACTGGTCGGGGGTCTATCTGCGGGACGTCACCGACGCTTCCCCGGGCCTGGCGGCAGGTGCCTACACGGCTTTTGTGTGCACGATGGCGCTCACCCGGCTGGGTGGTGACGCGCTGGTGCGCCGGTTGGGCGCGGTGGCGACCGTGCGGGCCGGCGGGGTGCTGGCGGTGGCGGGCGGCTCACTGGTGACCGTCGCCGGTACGCCTGCGGTCGCGGTCGCCGGGTTCGCGCTGCTGGGGGTGGGCATCGCGGTGGTGGTGCCGCTGTGCTTCGCCGCCGCCGGGCGTGCGTCGGCGGTGCCCGGCCAGGCGATCGCCGGGGTGGCGACGCTCGCCTACGCGTCGGGGCTGGCGGCGCCGGCACTGGTGGGCTGGATCGCCGAACTGACAAGTCTTTCCGTGTCGTTCGCGGTGGTGACGCTCCTGGCCTCGGGGCTGGTCTGGGGCGCCGGGCTGCTGCGGCCGAGGCCGCGGACGGCGGCCCGTTCGGCGGCCCGTTCGGCGGCCCGTTCGGCGGAGCGCACAACCGGTGGCACTCACCCGTAAGGGGGGTGCTGGCCCCGCCGGGCCCCCACACCCGCGCGGGCGCTGGGACGCTGCTGGCATGGAGTCAGCGCAGCACACGGTCCTCCGCC
>NZ_WMLF01000358.1 GCF_014156695.1 Streptomyces durbertensis
GTGGGCGGTGACCGGGCGGGTCAGCCGGGGGGCCACTCCAGGCCGCGTCCGGCGAGGACGTGCGCGTGGACGTGGAACACCGTCTGGCCCGCGCCCGAACCGGTGTTGAGCACGGTCCGGTAGGCGTCGACCTTCTCCTGCGCGGCGACCTCGCCGGCCTCCCGCAGCAGGTCGGCGGCGAGCCGCGGTTCGGCGGCGGCCAGCGCCGCGGCGTTGGGGTAGTGCGCCTTGGGGATCACGAGCACGTGGGTCGGCGCCTGCGGATTGATGTCCCGGAACGCGACGGTCGTCTCCGTCTGCCGGACGACGGTCGCCGGAACCTCACCCGCGACGATCTTGCAGAACAGGCAGTCGGCCTGCGGTTCTCCAGCCATGAGCGGATGCTACCCGCAAGATCCGGTCGTCGGCCCGCCCCCAGGCCGTCCCCGGCCCGGCGGCGGCCGGCACGGGCGTCCGGATCGGGGCGGTCGGCCTCAGCCCCAGCGGCCGGTGCGGCCGAGCAGCAGCGCGGTGGCCGCCGTGCCGGCGGTGGAGGTGCGCAGCACGCTCTGGCCAAGCTGGTACGGGTGGGCGCCCGCCTCGGCGAACGCGTCCAACTCGGCCGGCGCCACGCCGCCTTCCGGGCCGACGACCAGCATGATCTCGCCCTCGGTGGGGAGTTCGGCACGGGCGAGCGGACTGGCGCCCTCCTCGTGCAGCACCCCGGCGAACGCGGCCTTCGCCAGCAGCGGCACCAACTGCGCCGTGGTGACCGGATCGTGGACCTCGGGGAAGCGCAGGCGCCGCGACTGCTTGCCGGCCTCCCGTGCCGTGTTCCGCCACTTCGCCAGGGACTTCTCGCCGCGCGGGCCGCGCCACTGGGTGATGCAGCGGGAGGCCGTCCAGGGGACGATCGCGTCCACTCCGGTCTCGGTCATCGTCTCCACGGCCAGCTCGCCCCGGTCGCCCTTGGGGAGTGCCTGCACGACGGTGATGCGGGGGCTGGGCGGGGGCTCCTCGACCAGTTCGTCGAGGTGCACGGTGAGCCGGTCCTTGCCCTCGGTCGCCGCGACGGTGCCGGTCCCGCCGCGCCCGGCGCCGTCGGTGAGCGTGACCGCCTCGCCGACCCGCAGCCTGCGGACCGAGACGGCGTGCCGGCCCTCGGCCCCGTCCACCAGCACCGGGCCGGGCGCGAGCCGGTCGGTGTCCACGACAAACAGCGGCGCGGTCATGACGCCCTCCTGGCCAGCAGATCGGTACGGGCCGACTCCAACTCGTCGGCGAGCAGGGACACCAGCTCCCCGGCCGGCATCTCGCGGGCCAGCCGGTGGCCCTGGCCGGCCCACAGCGCCATGCCCTGCGGGTCGCCGGCCTTCGCCGCGGCCTTGCGCAGGCCCGCGGTCATGTGGTGCACCTGCGGGTAGGCGGACGGCGCGTAGGGGCCGTGCTCCCGCATGAAGCGGTTCACCAGACCGCGGGCGGGCCGCCCGGTGAACGCGCGGGTCAGCTCGGTACGGGTGAACATCGGGTCGGTCAGCGCCTGTTTGTGCAGGGGGTGCGCGCCGGACTCGGGACACGGCAGGAAGGCCGTGCCGAGCTGGGCGGCGGTCGCGCCCGCGGTGAGGGCCGCGGCGATCTGGCCGCCGCGCATCAGCCCGCCGGCGGCTATCAGCGGCAGCAGCACGGCCTCCCTGACCTGGGCGATGAGCGCGAGCAGTCCGACGCCGGCGCCGTCCGCGTGCGGGGCGTCGCGGTGGGTGCTCTGGTGCCCGCCGGCCTCGACGCCCTGTACGCAGAGCGCGGCGGCGCCCGCCCACTGCGCGGCCTGCGCCTCGGCGACCGAGGTGACCGTGACCACCGTGAACGTGCCGGCTTCCGCGAGCCGTTCGAGTACCCGGCGGGAGGGGCAGCCGAAGGCGAACGAGACCACCGGGACCGGGTCCTCGCAGAGCACGGCCAGCTTCGCCTCGTAGGCGTCGTCGATGCCCTGGTCCGGGTCGCCCAGCTCGGTGCCGTACCAGGCGGCCTCGCCGGCGAGTTGGGCCCGGTAGACCTCCACCGCCGCCGAGACGTCGCAGCCCGCGGCGGCGGGGCCGGCGTTGTCGTCCGGCTCGTGCAGCCTGGAGACGCTGTGCTGGGGGACGAAGAGGTTGACACCGAAGGGTCGGCCGGTCAGTCCGCGCAGCCGTTTGATCTCGCCGTACATGGCCTCGGGCGTCTTGTAGCCGGCGGCCAGGAAGCCCAGTCCACCGGCCTCGGTGACGGCGGCGGCGAGCTCCGGCGTGGAGGCGCCGCCGGCCATCGGCGCCTGGACGACGGGGTGCTCGTACAGCGCGGAGAGCGCACGGGGTTCCGGGGTCGCGGAAGGCGCCGAGGAAGCAGCGGACATGACCACATCCTGTCACGGCTTGTGCACGAATCCACCGGCGGTACCAGACCTTCCGGTCGTTACCGATGGTAAGTCCACAGCGGCCCCGAGTGACCTCAGCGCCCGTTGAACGCGTCCTTCAGCCGGGAGAACAGGCCCTGCTGGCCGGGCTGGAACTGGCCCAGCGGCCGCTCCTCGCCCCGCAGCTTCGCCAGCCGCCGCAGCAACTCCTCCTGCTCGGCGTCGAGCTTCGCCGGCGTCTGCACCTCCACGTGCACGATGAGGTCACCGCGCCCGTTCCCGCGCAGATGCGTCACGCCCCGACCGTGCAGCGGGATCGACTGGCCGGACTGGGTGCCGGGCCGGATGTCGACCTCCTCCAGCCCGTCCAGCGTCTCC
Source organism: Streptomyces durbertensis (assembly GCF_014156695.1). Lineage (GTDB taxonomy): Bacteria > Actinomycetota > Actinomycetes > Streptomycetales > Streptomycetaceae > Streptomyces > Streptomyces durbertensis. Next base: position 2,747 of record NZ_WMLF01000358.1, read on the forward strand.
AGCGGGCACTTGGTGCCGAGCGCGGCCGCCGTCATCGGGATCGTCACCGTGCAGTGCAGGTCGTCGCCGCGACGCTGGAACACCGAGTGCGGCTTCTCGTGGATCTCCACGTACAGGTCGCCGGCGGGTCCGCCGCCCGGGCCGACCTCGCCCTCACCGGCCAGCTGGATCCGCGTGCCGTTGTCCACACCCGCCGGGATCTTCACCGTCAGCGTGCGGCGCGAACGGACCCGGCCGTCGCCGGCGCACTCCGGGCACGGCGTCGGCACGACCGTGCCGAAGCCCTGGCACTGCGGGCAGGGACGGGAGGTCATGACCTGGCCGAGGAAGGAACGCGTGACCTGCGAGACCTCGCCGCGGCCCCGGCACATGTCACACGTCTGCGCGGAGGTACCGGGCGCGGCGCCCTCACCGCTGCACGTGGTGCAGACGGTGGCGGTGTCGACCTGGATCTCCTTCGTGGTGCCGAACGCGGCCTCCTCCAGCTCGATGTCGAGCCGGATCATCGCGTCCTGGCCGCGCCGGGTGCGCGAACGAGGGCCCCGCTGGGCGGCGGTGCCGAAGAACGCGTCCATGATGTCGGAGAAGTTGCCGAAGCCCGCGCCGGCGCCGAACCCGGCTCCGGCGGCACCGCCGGCCGGGTCGCCGCCCAGGTCGTAGACCTGCTTCTTCTGCGGGTCGGAGAGCACCTCGTAGGCGGTGTTGATCTCCTTGAACCGCTCCTGCGTCTTCGGGTCCGGGTTGACGTCCGGGTGCAGCTCGCGCGCCAGCCGGCGGAAGGCCTTCTTGATCTCGGCCTGCGAGGCGTCCCGCTGGAGTCCCAGGATCGCGTAGTAGTCCGTCGCCACTTATGACTCCGCGAGAATCTGTCCGACGTAACGTGCCACTGCGCGTACCGCTCCCATCGTTCCCGGATAGTCCATGCGGGTCGGTCCGACCACGCCCAACTTGGCGACTGCCTCGCCGCCGGAACCGTAACCGACCGAGACCACGGAGGTGGAATTCAGACCTTCGTGAGCATTCTCATGACCGATGCGGACCGTCATGCCCGAGTCGGTCGCCTCGCCGAGGAGCTTGAGCAGGACCACCTGCTCCTCCAACGCCTCCAGCACCGGACGGATGGTCAACGGGAAGTCGTGTCCGAAGCGGGTCAGATTGGCGGTACCGCCGATCATCAGTCGCTCCTCGGTGTCCTCGACCAGTGTCTCCAGCAGCGTCGCCAGCACGGCGGACACCGCGCCCCGGTCGTCCAGGTCGAACGCCTCGGGCAGGTCCTGGACCAGCTGCGGCACCTCGGTGAAGCGCTGGCCGACGACGCGGCTGTTCAGCCGGGCCCGCAGATCGGCCACCGACGTCTCGCCGATCGGGCCGGGGCAGTCGACCATGCGCTGCTCCACCCGCCCGGTGTCGGTGATCAGGACGAGCATCAGCCGGGCCGGGGCCAGCGACAGCAGCTCGACGTGCCGCACGGTCGACCGGGTCAGCGACGGGTACTGCACTACCGCGACCTGCCGGGTCAGCTGCGCCAGCAGCCGCACCGTGCGTCCCACGACGTCGTCGAGGTCGACGGAGGCGTCCAGGAAGTTCTGGATCGCCCGGCGTTCGGCCGCGCTCAGCGGCTTGACCCCGGCCAGCTTGTCGACGAACAGCCGGTAGCCCTTGTCCGTCGGCACCCGGCCGGCGCTGGTGTGGGGCTGCGCGATGTAGCCCTCCTCCTCCAGCGCGGCCATGTCGTTGCGCACCGTCGCCGGGGAGACCTGCAGGTTGTGCCGCTCGGTGAGCGCCTTGGAGCCGACCGGCTCCTCCGTGCCGACGTAGTCCTGGACGATGGCGCGGAGTACCTCCAGCCTGCGTTCACTGAGCATTACTGCGCACCTCCGTCCGGCCTGCGTCCAAGCCTCACGATTCTGGCACTCACCACCGCTGAGTGCCAGCCTTCCCCCAGCAAGTGTACGGCCGGGTACCACACGCCGGGCAAGGCGCCCGCCCCCACCGGATCACGTCCGCACCGCCGGGGCGTGCCGTCCCCCGGGGTGTGTCGGCCGGGCCGCCGGGCGGGGGTTCGGCGCACGCGCTAGCGTCGCGTCATGGACAGCGGCAGCAGCAGTGGCTGGGAAGACCTCGCACCCGGGGTGGTGCGCCGCCGGATGCCCGGCTGGGACGAGACCGTCGGCGCCGTCGCCGGCTCCGAGGGCCTGCTGGTCGTCGATACCGGCGCCTGCCTGCGGGAGGGCGCCGAGCTGCGGCGCGAGCTGGAACAGCGGTTCGGGCGGCGCCCCACGCACGTCGCGCTCACCCACCCGCACTTCGACCACGTCCTGGGCACGGCCGCCTTCGCCGGCGTGCAGGTGTACGCGGCGGTCGGCTCCGACCGGCTGCTCAGGAAGGGCGCCGAGGAGCTGCGCGCGGACGCCGTCCGGCACGGCCTCACCCCCGAGGAGGCCACCGAGGCGGTGGACGTCCTGGTGGTGCCGCACCACCAGGTGAGCGGTGAGATGACCCTGCGCCTGGGCGACCGGGAGGTGCTGCTGGCGAACGTCGGCCCCGGCCACACCGGCCACGACCTGGTCGTCCTCGTCCCCGGCACCCCCCACGTGGTGTTCTGCGGCGACCTCGTCGAGGAGTCCGGCGAACCGCAGGCCGGCCGCGACGCCCATCCCGCACGCTGGCCCGAGGCGCTGGACCGGCTGCTCTCACTCGGCGGCCCGGACGCGCGCTACGTACCGGGGCACGGCGCGGTGGTGGACGCCGACTTCGTCCGGGCCCAACGTGAGGACCTGGCACGCCGGTTCGTCACCGGCTGAGCGGCGGCCGCCTCCCGCCGCGGACCCGGCTCCGGTTCCCTCCGCGGGCACGTCCCTGCCGCAGAATGGCGGGCATGCGC
>NZ_WMLF01000359.1 GCF_014156695.1 Streptomyces durbertensis
CCGCCCGCCCGCCGCTGCCGGTGCCGCCGGGGGCCGCGCTGGACCTCCTCAGCCGGCGGGCCACGCTGCGGCTGGAGGAGGCGACCGCCGCCATCGCGGGGGCCTACGAGCGCTACCGCCGCCGCGACCCGGCGGCCAGCGGCGGTGTCGTCGCCGAGGAGGTCACCGGGGACGACATCGAGCGGCGGCTCGGCGAAGCACTCGGTAGCGCCCGCAAGGAGGTGCTGCGCTTCGACACCCCGCCGTACTTCTGGTCCTCGGCGCGCGGCGCGGACAGCGAGATCGCGATGCTCCAGCGGGGGGTGCAGGTGCGCGCCGTCTACGCCCGCGCCTCGCTGGCCCACCCGGGCCATCTGACGACGAACATCCAGCCGTGCGTGGACGCCGGGGAGCAGGCCCGGGTGCTGCCGGAGCTGCCAGTCAAGCTGACGATCATCGACGACCGGGTCGGCTTCGTGAGCCTGTCGATCGCCGACGTCGACATCAGCGGCAGTCTTCTGGTCGTCCGGCCGAGCGGGCTGCTGACGGCGCTGCGGGCGCTGTTCGAGGCGTGCTGGGAGCGTGCGCTGCCGATCCAGTCGGTGACGGGCTCGGCGCCGGCCTCGGCCACGCTGTCCGTCCGGCCGGGGCCGACCGAGCGGCGCATCCTGGCGATGCTGGTGGCCGGGGTGCCGGACTCGCAGATCATCCGGGAACTGGGCGTCAGCCGCCGGACGTTCTTCCGGCGCATGGAGCTGCTGATGGCACAGGCGGGCGCCGCCTCCCGGTTCCAGCTGGCGCTCCAGGCGCAGCGGCGCGGCTGGCTCTGAGCGGCCGCGGCCGACCGGCCGTCGCGGCCGTTCCCACGGTTTCAGCCACGCTTGACGGCGGGCATTCCGGACCAACTTCGCATAACTCCCCGGTTACCGGCGGGCACCTTGGTGTCGTTGGCACAGCTGTGCCTCCCCGCGGCGGGCGGGTCGGCTAGAACCTGTTACCAGCCACCCCCCACTCTCGCCCCCCAACGGGAAGGCCCCCATGCGACGTTCGGGACCGACACGCCTCGTTCTGGGCGCGGGAGCAGTGGCCCTGGCCGTGCTCGGCACGACACTCGGCACCGCAGGAGCCGTGTCGTCCGAGTCACGGCCGCTCGGCGAGATCCGCGGCGCCGACGTCGGACCGACGATCCGCGGTGAGTACATCGTCGTCCTGAAGAAGACGGGACCGAAGGCCGGCTCGGACAGGTCGACGGCCGAGGACGTGCGCTCCCGGGCGCGAGGCCTGGCCGCCCGCTACGACGGTTCGCTGCGGCGCACCTACAGCGCGGCCCTCCAGGGCTTCTCGGTCCGGATGAGCGAGGCCAAGGCCCGCCGGCTGGCCGCCGACCCGGCGGTCGCCTACGTCGAACCCAACCGGGTCGAGTACGGCGACGACGTGCAGACCGACCCCGTGTGGGGCCTGGACCGCGTCGACCAGCGCGACCTCCCCCTCGACAAGCGCTACGAGTACACCCGGACCGCCGGCAACGTCACCGCCTACGTGGTCGACTCCGGAGTCCGCGTCGGACACCAGGAGTTCGAGGGCCGGGCCAGCCACGGCTACAACTTCGTCGACGGCAACACCACCGCGAGCGACTGCCACGGCCACGGCACCCATGTGGCGGGCACCATCGGCGGCCGCACCCACGGGGTCGCCAAGAAGGTCCGGATCGTCGCGGTGAAGGTCCTCAACTGCCAGAACTCCGGCACCACCGACAACGTGCTCGCCGGCTACGACTGGGTCGTGCGCAACGCCAAACGGCCGGCCGTCGCCAACGTCAGCATCGGCGGCTCGCCGGCCGCGGCCAAGGACGCGGGAGTCCGCGCGATGGTCCAGGCCGGCATCACGGTCGCCGTCTCGGCGGGCAACAAGGACACCGACGCCTGCACGCAGTCGCCGGCCCGCGAGCCCAGCGTGATCACGGTGGCCGCCACCGCGTCGAACGACCGCCGCTCGACCTTCTCCAACCACGGCACGTGTGTGGACGTCTTCGCGCCCGGCACGTCGATCGTCTCCGCCGGGCACGGCTCGAACACGGCCACCGCGACGATGAGCGGCACGTCCATGGCGGCGCCGCACGTCACCGGGGTCGCCGCGCTCCACCTGGCGGGCGACCCGGGCGCGACGCCGCAGAAGGTGACCGACGCGCTGCTGGGCGCGGCGAGCCGCGGCAAGGTGGTCGGCCCGGGGGCCGGCTCGCCCAACAGGCTGGTGTACAGCGGGCTCTAGGGGGATCTCACAGGGCTTGTGCGACCTGCTCGACGGTGTGACCCCGTCCCGAGCCAGGCCGGCTCTCCTTCGGGTGGAGAAGAGCGGTCTGATCAGGGCGCGGCGGCGGGGCGTCGAGTGCGCGGGGGGCGGGAGCGACCGGCGCGGCCGTCCGACGGAGGGGATCGGGCGTCCGCCGGTCGCCCCCGGGACACCACACCCGCCGGGCGCGTGCCGGAGACCGGTGACAGGTCCGGCCCGGCGCGCGGCACGGCCCGGGTACGCCGCCCGGCGGACTTCGGTCAATCACCGGGCGGATCAGGTCACTTGGTCGGCTTACGCCCGGTCACGCCGAGGTGCACCAGGAGGGAGAGCGTCGGCTTCAGGTCGGCCTGCTTGACGCCCCAGCCCTGGAAGCCGCGCTGGTGGCCGGCGACCGAGGCGAGCATCGTCACCAGGGAGGCGGCGACGGCCGCCGGGTTCACCGAGTCGTCGACCCGCCCCTTGGACTGGAGTTCGGCGATGGCGTCGCGCAGCGAGTTGCCGACCGAGGTGAGGATCCGCGTACGGATCTTGGTGAACCGCTTGTCGCCCTCGGCGGCGCCCAGGTCGATCACCCGGAGGATCGCCTCGTGCCGGCGCCAGAACGACAGGAAACCGTCCACGAGTTCGTCGGCGGTCTCCTTGGCCGCCCGGCCGGCCCACGACCGTCCGGCGACCAACTCGTCCAGCGCCGCGCCTTCCCGGGCGGTCTCCTCGGCGATCTCCAGCACCGCACCCTCGACATCGGGGAAGTACTGGTAGAAGGTGGCCGGCGAGGTGCCCGCCCGCCGCGCGACGTCGATGACCTTGACGTCGCGGTAGGGGGAGGAGCTGAGCATCTCGCCGAGGCAGTCGAGGAGCTTCTGGCGGGTCGCCTGTCCGCGCCGTCCGGCCACGCGGCCGTCAACTGTTCGTACTTGTCCTGTCATGCCGTCAGCTTACCGACGGCCGGAGTTGGCGCGATCTGACCGCCTGCAAACGGGTACCCGCAGCTCAATACCTCCCGTTGGGCGCCCGATGGCCTGATCCGTACGCCACCCCGCCACCCGCCGGACGGCCCGGCGCGGAGTGGCGGAACGCCGCGAAAGGGACAGACTGGTCATCGGACGGGGTATGTACCGAGAGACCGGTGAACCGAGGAGAGGGGCCGCAGATGCCCGACGCCGCACTGGGGGCGCCCTGCTGGGCCGACGTGATGCTGCCCGACCTGGCCGCCGGCAAGCGCTTCTACGGTGGGCTGTTCGGGTGGACCTTCGACGAGTCGGCCGAAGGCGCGGACGTCTACACCCCCGCACTGCTCGGAGGCAGGCGGGTCGCCGCCCTCGGCCGCAAGTCCGACGGCCGCATGCCCACGGCCTGGACGCTCTACCTGCACACCCCGGACATGCCCGCCACCGTCGAGCGGGTGCGTGACGCCGGCGGCACGCTGATCGGCGGACCCCTGCGGGTGGGCGACGGCCCGGCCGGGGTCACGGCGGTGGTCGCCGACCCGGACGGCGCGGTGTTCGGCCTCTGGCAGCCGTTGTCCTTCGCCGGGTTCGAGGTGCGCGACGAGCCGGGCTCCTATCTGTGGGGCGAGTTGTACGCGCGGGACAAGGAAACGGCGGACGACTTCTACCGGGCCGTTTTCGACTACGCGACGACCGACATCAGCGAGGAGGACGCGGACTTCCTGCTGTGGGCGCCCGCCGGTGGGCCCGCGGACGCGGAACACGCCCTCGGCGGACGGGCGTTGGTCGCCCAGGTTTTCCCTGCGGAGATGCCGCCGCACTTCCTCACCTACTTCGCCGTGGCCGACTGCGACGAGGCGGTGAGCAGGGCCGGGGAACTGGGTGGAAGGACCGTCTTCCCCGCCGAAACAAGCCAATACGGGCGTTTTGCGGTGCTTGTCGACAACCAGGGCGCGACGTTCGCGGTACTCGATTCGTCCGTCACCGGCCAGGACGGCTGACGACGGGGCCGGTATGCCGGACCATGGGGGATGGACCGGTGAGCACCGGCGGGGCCGAGTGACCCCGTCCGGCCCGGGGAGCCCGGACGCCCGGGGTACCTCGGGAGACCCGGGGGCCGGGAACGCCGGAGAGAAGCAGTCGACGGGGGAGCGGAGCGTTGCGAGTGAGTGTGCGAAGCGGTGGGGCGGTCCACGGGCCGCCCCACCACAGGTGTGCGGATGCCGGGCGGGCCGGCCGGGACGGCCGACGGACCGGGGGATTCCGCCCCCCGGTTCGCGACTGTCGGCGGCAGGGGGAAGAATCACCTACCGGACCGGCGCACCCGACGACCGTGGCGGTCCGGGAAGACGAGCTTCCGGCGCCCCGCCCGGCGCCGGTGACGACGACCGGTCCCTCCGGGGAGGTGGAAGGCACGTGGTGGAACAGCTGACGCAGCACGACCCAAGACGGATCGGCCCGTTCGAGGTGCTGGGCCGGCTGGGTGCCGGCGGCATGGGTCTGGTCTACCTGGCCCGGTCCGCCTCCGGGCGGCGGGTCGCGATCAAGACGGTCCGCACGGAGCTGGCCGAGGACCAGCTCTTCCGGGTCCGCTTCACCAGGGAGGTCGAGGCGGCGCGCGCGGTCAGCGGCTTCTACACCGCCGCCGTCGTCGACGCCGACCCGAGGGCCGCCGTGCCCTGGCTGGCCACCGCCTACGTGCCCGCGCCCTCCCTGGAGGAGATCATCAACGAGTGCGGGCCGATGCCCGCACAGGCCGTGCGGTGGCTGGCCGCCGGCATCGCCGAGGCGCTGCAGTCCATCCACGGCGCCGGGCTGGTCCACCGCGACCTCAAGCCGTCCAACGTGCTCGTCGTGGAGGACGGGCCCAGGGTGATCGACTTCGGTATCGCCTCCGGCGTCTCCAACACCCGGCTGACCATGACCAACGTGGCGGTCGGCACCCCGGCCTACATGTCGCCCGAGCAGGCCAGGGACTCCCGCAGCGTCACCGGGGCCAGCGACGTGTTCTCGCTGGGCTCCACCCTCGTCTTCGCCGCCACCGGGCACGCGCCCTTCCACGGCGCCAACCCGGTCGAGACGGTCTTCATGCTGCTGCGCGAGGGCCCCGACCTGGAAGGGCTCCCGGAGGACCTCCGGCCGCTCGTCGAGGCCTGCATGAACCCCGAGGCCGAACTGCGGCCCACCCCCGCCGACCTCCAGGCGCAGCTGGCCCCGCACCTGTTCTCCTCCGGCGGGGACGACAGCGGCACCGCGTCGGCCTGGCTGCCGGCCGGCGCCGTCGAGCTGATCGAACGCAAGCGCGGCGGCCGCTCACGCCCGGTGCGGCGCCCCGCCCCGCTGGCGCCCGAACCGGTCCCGTCGGCGCCCGGCCCCCAGCGGCCCGCCGGCATCGGCGCGCCGGTCTCGCC
>NZ_WMLF01000036.1 GCF_014156695.1 Streptomyces durbertensis
GGACAGCAGGTCCCGGGCGGCTACCCGGCCCCGCAGCCACCCGGCCCGCAGGGATACCCGGCCCCGGCCGGCTACCCGGCTCCCGGCGGCGTCCCCGGACAGGCGGGCCCGCCCGGGCCGCCGATGGCGCCCGGCCAGGCCGGCTACGGCGTGCCGCAGGGCGGCGGCAGCGGGCTCGGCGTGACGCTGGAGAAGTACCGTGAGGCGCCGAACGGCCAGCGGTGGACGCTCCAGAACTCCCAGCTCGTCCGAGCGGACCTGGGGGTCGACGGCCAGCCGGTGCTCGCCCGTCAGGGCAGCATGGTCCTCTACCAGGGCAAGGCCGAGTTCAGCTACAAGGGCGCGGGCTTCCGCGGCCGGATCGTCGGCAACGCCACGGGCCAGGAGATGCAGCTGATGCGCTGCACCGGCTCCGGCCAGGTCTTCTTCGCCGAGGAGGCCGCCTACCTGCATCCCATCGAGCTCCAGGGCGACGCGATCTGCGTCTCCGCGGAGAACGTGCTGGCCTTCGACGAGTCGCTCCAGTACGAGGTGCGGCGGATCGAGGGGCACGGCATCCCCGGCGGCGCGCTGTTCACCATGCACTTCCACGGCACCGGCACGCTGGTGGTGAAGACGAGGGGCACCCCCGTCGTGCTGCCCGTCACCCCGGCCACCTACGCGGACGCCCAGGCCGTCATCGCCTGGTCGGCCGCCGCGCAGGTCATCGTCACCAGCCAGGTGAGGCTGCGCCGGCACGCCTACCCCGGCCACAGCGGAGAGAGCGTCAACCTCCAGTTCCGCGGTGCGCCGGGCAACTTCATCGTCGTCCAGCCGTACGAGGTCTGAGGGAGCCCGTCATGAACCAGCAGTCGATCGCGGGTTACGCCCCGACCCCGCCCGCCGCCCGTATGGAGACGCACGGCAGCAGCATGCTGAAGGTCGCCATGGCAAGCGGCCAGGACCTGTTCGCGCGCACCGGCTCGATGATCGCCTACGAGGGCTTCGTCCAGTACGAGCCCAACCCGCCGGCGATCCGCCGCATGGCCTCGCAGTGGCTGACCGGTGAGGGCGCCCCGCTGATGCGCTGCCACGGCGACGGTCTGCTCTACCTCGCCGACTACGGCGCCGACGTGGTCGTGCTGCACCTCAACGAGGACAGCCTCTCCGTCAACGGCACCAACATCCTCGCGTTCGACGCCCACCTCAACTGGGGTGTCGAACGGGTCAAGGGCATGGCGAAGTTCGCCGGCCAGGGCCTGTTCAACGTCGGCATATCCGGTACCGGCTGGGTCGCGCTGACCTCACGCGGCACACCGATCGTGGTGGACTGCGGACGCGGCGCCGACGAGACCTACGTCGACCCGGACGCCCTGGTGGCGTGGTCCAGCGGGCTGAAGATGAAGGGCAAGCGCAGCTTCAAGGCGTCCGCGATGATCGGCCGGGGCAGCGGCGAGGCCTACCAACTCGGTTTCTCCGGGCAGGGCTTTGTGGTCGTCCAGCCCAGCGAGGACAGCGCCGACCGCCTGCGTGCGCGCGGCTGAGGGGAGCAACGACACCATGCAGAGCCCGCTTTTTGCCCACACCGAGGTCCAGACCCAGGACCGTTACGCCCTCCAGAACGACAAGATGCTGCGCGTCGCGCTCACGGGCCACGAGGACGTGCTCGCCCGCAAGGGCAGCATGGTCGCCTACCAGGGCATGATCGAGTTCGACGGCGAGTACCAGAGCCCCAGCCAGCGGCACGCCCAGCACATGACCGGCGAGGTCCTGGATCTGATGCGCTGCTCGGGCCAGGGCGTGGTGTACTTCGCCAACCTCGCCCAGTCGGTGCACATCCTCGACGTCGACCACAACGGCCTGACCGTCGACAGCGCCTACGTCCTCGCTCTCGACTCCCATCTGCACTGGGACGTCATCAGCGTGGACAGCCAGTACGGCATATCGGGGTCCGGCAAGTACAACCTGGTGATCACCGGCCAGGGCAAGGTCGCCCTGATGACCTCGGGGCAGCCGCTGATGCTGACGGTCACCCCCGACAGGTACGTCAGCGCCGACTCGGACGCCGTCGTCGCCTGGTCGACGTCCCTCCAGGTGCAGCTCCAGGCGCAGACCAGCTCCTCGGGGGTCTGGCGGCGGCGCGGCAGCACCGGGGAGGGCTGGGAGCTCAGCTTCATGGGCAACGGCTACGCGCTGGTGCAGCCGAGCGAACTCCTGCCGCCGCAGGGCGCGGTCATCGGGCAGGGGCTGCGCGCCCAGTTCGGCATGGGAGGGCAGGGCGCCCACGGGATGAACCAGGGCAACGCCTGGGGCCACAACGGCCACGGCGGCGGCCAGGGCAACATCTTCACCAACTGAGAAGCGTCACCCACCGGGAAGCGTCACCCATTGGGAAAGGGGTGGGGGTGCGGTCCGCCGCGCACCCCCACCCCTCCGGGCCCGGGCCCCTACAGGCGTTGCCGGGCGGCCGTCACCAGGCGCAGCACGGAGTCGTCCGCGACGGCGGCCAGCTCGGCGAGGTCCGCGGCGTCCGCGTAGCGGTACCAGCGCAGCTCCAGCGACTCCTCGCTGACGCTCTCGGCGGCGCCCGGCGGTGCCAGGGCCGCGTACTGCACATCGAGGTGGACCGCGCACGGCGTGCTGTGCCGGTCCAGCCTGACCGGCCCGCCGGGCAGCAGGGTGAGCCCGCCGATGCCGGACTCCTCCGTCGCCTCACGCAGCGCGGCCGCGGCCAGGGTGCCGTCCTCGGGCTCGCAGTGCCCGCCCATCTGGAGCCACATCTCCAGCTTGCGGTGCAGGGTGAGCAGCACCCGTTCCCCGGCCGGGTCGATCACCAGCGCGCTGGCGGTCAGATGACCGGAGCGGCAGGCCTTCCACATGCCGTCCGGGTGCGCGTCGAGGTGGTCCAGATAGGCCCGACGCAGCGCGTCCTGCGCGGCGTCGGGGGCGGCCCACTCGTGGAGCGTCCGCGCCGCGTCCGCGTGGAGCGCCGCCGGGGCGGTGTCCGGGTGGTGGGGTGTCGTCTGTCCGGCGGGGTTCACTTGGCGCCGTCGTCCTTGCCGTCGTCGCCTTCCGCGGAGTCGCCTCGGGACTCCCCACGAGAGGACTCCCCACCGGCCTCCCCGGCCGATCCGCGACCGGAATCGGGATCCCGGGCCCCGTCGGGGCCCTTGCGCAGGTCCGGGGCACCGGCGGCGTCGCCGAGCATCCGGTCGAGCTCGGAGAAGTCGGTCTGCTCGCGGTGCACAAAGCCGTCCGGGTCGTCGAGGTCGCCGGCGGTCGGCAGCATGTCCGGGTGCGCCCAGAGCGCGTCGCGGCCGTCGGTGCCCCGGGCGTCGGCGAGCGAGGCCCACAGCCGCGAGGCGTCCCGGAGCCGTCGCGGCCGAAGCTGGAGACCGATCAGGGTGGCGAAGGTCTGTTCGGCCGGTCCGCCCGTGGCCCGGCGCCGCCGCAGCGTCTCGCGCAGCGCCCCGGCGGACGGCAGGTGCGGCTCGGCGGCGGCGTGCACCACGGCGTCGACCCAGCCCTCGACGAGCGCCAGGGCCGTCTCCAGCCGTGCCAGCGCCGCCAGCTGCTCGGGGGTGTCCTCCGGCTGGAACATGCCCTGCTGGAGCTTCTCCTGGATCTCCTCCGGTCGGCTCGGGTCGAGCTGACCGACGACGTCCTCCAGCTTGTCGGTGTCCACCTTGATGCCGCGGGCGTAGCCCTCGACCGCGCCGAACAGGTGCGAGCGCAGCCACGGCACGTGCGCGAACAGCCGCTGGTGGGCCGCCTCGCGCAGGGCGAGGTAGAGCCGCACCTCCTCCTCCGGCACGCCGAGGCCCTTGCCGAAGGCCGCCACGTTGCCGGGCAGCAGCGCCGCCTTGCCGGCCGGGCCGAGCGGCAGGCCGATGTCGGCCGAGCCGACGACCTCGCCGGCGAGGACCCCGAGCGCCTGGCCGATCTGCGTGCCGAACATGGCGCCGCCCATCGAGCGCATCATGCCCAGCAGCGGGCCGGCCATCGCCTGCATCTCCTCGGGCAGCACGTCGCCCATGGCGGTGCCGACCCGTTCGGCGACCGGGTCGACCAGGTCGCGCCAGACCGGGAGGGTCGCCTCCACCCACTCGGCGCGGCTCCACGCCACGACGGAGCCGGATCCCGAGGGCAGGGAGGTCGCGCCGTCCAGCCACAGGTCGGCCAGCCGGACGGCCTCCTCCACGGCGGACCGCTCGGCCGCCGACACGCTGGCGTCCTTGGAGCCGTCGGCGGCACCCTGGGCGACGGTCTGACGGGCGATCTCCTTGGCCATGTCCCAGTTGACCGGGCCGCCCTCGTAGCTGAGCATCTGGCCGAGCCGCTGGAAGGCGGCCCCGAGGTCGGCCGGGCCGCCGGCGCCGCCGCCGAGGGAGCCGAACATGGCGGCCAGCGGGTTGTCCGCGCCGCCGCCGAAACCGAGGCCGAACGGGTCGGAACCCTGGCCGGGCCCGTCTCCCTCGCCGCTCTTCTTCTTGCGGCGCTCGTCCTTGCCGCCGTCGCCGTCCTCCGGCTCCTCCGGCGGGAGGCCGAATCCGAATGGGATGTCACTCACGGGTTTCCTCGGATCTTCTGCGGTCGCGGATGGGTCGTACGCACCGTTCGCGGGCGGACGGGACAGGCACGCGGTGTGACGGGCACTACCCCCAGCCTAGACACCCGTCGCCCGGGCGTCAGGCAGGATGGGGACTGCGCACGCCGTACCAGAGACAACAGCTGGAGAAGCCCGGTGAGTTCCCAGGAACCTAACGTTCGCGCAGCGCGAAACGGCGCTGCGGGCCCGACCGTCGCGGTCACCGGTGCGGCCTCGGGGGTGGGCGCGCTGCTGACCAGGCGGCTCGTGGACTCACCGGACATCGGGCACGTCATCGCGCTCGACGAGCGCCGGGGCGACGTCCCGGAGGCGCAGTGGCACGTACTGGACGTGCGCGACCCGACCATCGCCGAGCTGCTGCGGCCCGACGGCCGGCCCGTGGACGTGGTCGTGCACCTCGCGCTCGACCTGGACCTGGGCGCCGACCCGGCCGCCCGCACCGCCTACAACGTGCGCGGCGCCCAAACGGTGCTCACCGCGGCGGCCGCGGCAGGCGTCCGCCGGGTGGTGCTCTGCACGTCGGCGATGGTGTACGGCGCGCTGGCGGACAACGACGTACCGCTGGCCGAGGACGCCGAGCTGAACGCCACGGCCGAGGCCACCGGCGTGGGCGACCTGCTGGAGATCGAGGCGCTGGCCCGGCGGGCGCCGCGGGCGCATCCGGGCCTGAGCGTGACCGTGCTGCGGCCGGCCGTGCTGGTCGGCGGTACCGACACGGCGCTCACCCGCTACTTCGAGTCGCCCCGGCTGCTGGTCGTGGCGGGTTCCCGGCCCTGCTGGCAGTTCTGCCACGTGGAGGACCTGGCGAGCGCGCTGGAGTTCGCCGCGCTGGAGAAGGCGGAGGGCGAGCTCGCGGTCGGCTGCGACGGCTGGCTGGAGCAGGAGGAGGTCGAGCAGCTGTCGGGCATGCGCCGGATGGAGCTGCCCTCGGCCGTCGCGCTGGGGGCCGCCTCCCGGCTGCACCGGCTGGGGCTGACCCCGTCCCCGGCCGGCGACCTGGCCTACACGATGTACCCGTGGGTGGTCAGCGGCAGCCGGCTGCACGACGCCGGGTGGCGGCCGAAGTACACCAACGAGGACGCGCTGGCCGCGCTGCTGGACGAGGTCTCCGGGCGGCACGCGGTCGCCGGGCGCCGACTCGGCAGGAAGGACGCGGCGACGACGCTGGGCGCGGCGGGCGCCACGGTCGCCCTGGTCGGCACGGCCGCGCTGGTGCGCCGGGCCCGCAAGCGCCGGGGTCTGTGAGCGTGGGGTCTGTGAGCGTGGGGGAGCCCCGGCCCCGGCCGACCGTGGGCGCCGGGTCGCGGGGCAGGGCGCCCCGGCGGCCCTGACCGAAGGGTGGGCGGGGTTTTGCGCCGTCCGCGGGGTGCGGCAGCATGTCCCCATGTCGCAGACCTACGACCACCCCGGTGAGCAGGGCTCGCAGGAGCCGATCCGACTTCTCGCGGTGCGTGACACCCCGCTCTCGCTGGACGAGGTCTTCGCCGCCGTGGGTGACGACGCGGCGGGCGGTACCGCGCTGTTCGTCGGCACCGTCCGGGACCACGACGGCGGTGCCGACGTGGACAAGCTCAGCTACTCGGCGCACCCGACCGTGGAGGCGGAGATGCGTCGCGTAGCGGAGCGGGTGGCCGACGCCTACCCCGTCCGCGCGCTGGCCGCCGTCCACCGGGTGGGTGATCTGGCGGTGGGTGATCTGGCCGTGGTCGTCGCGGTGTCCTGCCCGCACCGGGGCGAGGCCTTCGAGGCCTGCCGCAAGCTGATCGACGACCTCAAGCACGAGGTGCCGATCTGGAAGCACCAGACGTTCGCGGACGGCACCGAGGAGTGGGTGGGCGCCTGCTGAAACCCCCGTGGCGCGAAACGCCCGGAACGGCCCAAACCGGCTTGCGTGACCGGACGGCCCCCCGGAACGTTGGTTCTCCGAGCCGACGGACTTCGTGGAGGTTTGCGGACATGGCATCGCTGATCTGGCTGCTCATACCCCTCATCGCCACCTGCATAGCCGGGCTGTGGTCCTGCCGGGCCGCCCGCCGCCAGACCAACGGAGCCGGTGACGCCGCGGGCGTGGCCGGCTACGACGCGTTCCGGAGCGCGATGGAACGCTCACGCCATCCCCGCCCCTTCGTCCGGCCCGAGCCGCGGCCCACGGAGCGGCGACCCGCGAAGCAGCGGCCCACGACACCCGACGCCCGCGAGCCGCGGCCCGCGGCCTCCCTCGGCGGCCGGCCCGGCTCCCACTCCGAGGCGGACGCCGTCACCGCGTCGCCTGCCTGCCCCGCGCCGCCCGCACCGCTCGAGCCCGTGGCCGCGCTGGTCCGAGAGCGGCGTCCGCGTCGAGGCACCCGCCGCCGGCTCGCGCTCTACGTGACGGGCCGCGCGCGCGGCGGCCGCCGAGCCGCCGAGCCGGCGCCCACGGCCGTCCTGACGGACGGAACCTCGGACGGACCGTCCCGGCAGGCCGACTGAAGCACCCGTCCCTTAGTGTCATGGCATGTCACGCCGCCATGCGACGATCTTCAGCTCGCTCCTGCTGCTCATAGGCCTCGTCTGCACCCTGCTCGTGGTGCGGGTGCCGTACTCGGAGCTGTCCCCGGGGCCGACGGTGAACACGCTCGGCAGGCACGGCGGCGACCCGGTGCTCAGCATCGACGGCCGCCGCACCTACCCGACCACGGGCAACCTCAACATGACGACGGTCCGGGTCACCAGCGCGGACTACCAGATGTCGCTGCCCGAGGCGCTGTACGGCTGGTTCCGCGACGACAGTTCCGTGGTGCCGCACGAAACGCTGTACCCGGACGGCAAGACGGCCGAGGAGGCCGAGCAGGAGAACGCCGAGGAGTTCACCCAGTCCC
Organism: Streptomyces durbertensis; assembly: GCF_014156695.1. GTDB lineage: Bacteria > Actinomycetota > Actinomycetes > Streptomycetales > Streptomycetaceae > Streptomyces > Streptomyces durbertensis. The sequence continues at coordinate 7,447 of NZ_WMLF01000036.1, forward strand.
AGGAGAGCGCCAAGGCGGCGGCGCTGAAGGAACTGGGGATCGAGGTGCCGACGCGCACGGTCGTGGCGGCCGTTGTCAAGGACGGCCCCGCCGAGGGGCGGCTGCGGGCGGGCGACATCGTCAAGGCGGTGGACGGCGAGCCCGTGACGCAGCCGGCGGACGTGGCGAAGCTGGTCACCGAGCACAAGCCGGGTGAGGAGGTGGTCTTCACCGTCGTTCCGGTCAAGCAGGCGGAGGCCGCCGAGAAGGCGGGGCAGGACCCGACGGCACGTCCGACCAAGGAGGTCACCGTCCGCACGGTCGCGGCCGAGGAGGACGACCGGGCGATCGTCGGCATCCAGGCCGGCAGCGCGCACACCTTCCCGTTCCGCATCGACATCAAGCTGGCCGACGTGGGCGGGCCGAGCGCAGGGCTGATGTTCTCGCTCGCGATCGTGGACAAGCTGAGCCGGCCCGACCTCACCGGCGGCGCCTTTGTCGCCGGGACGGGGACCATCAACACGGCCGGCGAGGTCGGCCCGATCGGCGGTGTCCAGATGAAGACGGTCGCCGCGCGGAGGGCGGGGGCGACGCACTTCCTGACTCCTGAGGCGAACTGCCCGGCCGCGCTCAGGAACGCTCCCGACGGCCTCACCCTGGTGAAGGTCGGCTCACTGGACGACGCCATGAAGGCGCTGGAGGCCCTGCGCGAGGACCGCCCGGGGGACGTCCCCCGCTGCACCGCCGACTGAACCGCCCCTCTCGACTGAACCGGCCCGCTCGACTGAACCGCCCCCCGGCGGCGGCGGCGGCGGACGGACCGGACCGTCCGGCCGTGGCGTCGGCCCCGCCCGGCGGGACCGGCGCCACGTGACACGCCGGTGGCGGTTCAGTCCTCGAAGGTGGCGGCCAACGCGTCGGCCAGCCCCGGCACGAGCGAGGAGCCGGTCAGCACCTCGGTCGGGGTGTCCTTCTCCCGCAGCCGCAGCGCGGACTCCCGCCCGCCGTCCCGCAGCACGGCCACCGTCATCCGGATCTCCCGCCGCTCCGGGTGCTCGGCGACCCACTTGTTCAGCGCCGCCTCGTCGAGCCCGTCGGGGATGGACTCCTCGGCGGCGGGCGGCAGCATCAGCCGTTCGACGGTCAGCGCGCAGCCGGTGACGGCGTCCGGCCAGGCGATCGTGCCCAGGAACTCGTCGAGAGGTACCCCGGCCGGCAGCTCGTCCTGCTCGATCGGGGTGAGGGCGGCCGGGGCTCCGGTCCCGGCACTCCCGGGGTTGCCGGCGTTGCCGGCGTTGTCGGGGTTGTCGGGGTTGTCGGGCTCGGCGTCGGCGAGCCCGAGCTGCTCGGCGAGTGCCGGTTCCTGGGCGCGCAGCGCCCGGGTGTCGACGAGGGCGAAGAGGCGGGCGGGCTGGTCCCATCCCAGGCCGGCGGCGTACTCGTCGATCTCCAGTACGGCGCGGGTGAGGGGGGTGGCGGCCAGCGGTGTGCCGTCAACGGGGAGGTTGCTCATGCCCTTATCGTGCCTTGCCCTACCCCGGAAACGGGAACTGAGTAAAGCTTGAGTAAGTTGATGAGGTAGGGCCCTGGGTTAGGGGGCCACTGTTCAAGTCCATGTGATTGACCCACTGCGATCTCGAGGTGCGCACCTTGGCTTTCCAGATGCCGGACCGGGGCTCAGGTGGCCCCTCCGGGCCACGGATCAGAGTCGGCCAGCCCTCCAGGCGCGCCAAGACGCTGCTGATGACAGCAGGCGTACTGGCAGTGCTGGCCATGCTCTTTGTCATGTTCGCCGGGTTCTGGACCGACTGGCTCTGGTACCGGTCCGTCCAGTACACCAACGTCTTCACGACGACCCTGTGGACGAAGGTCGGCATGTTCGCCGTCTTCGGTCTGCTGATGGCCGTCACGGTCGGCTTCAACATCTGGCTCGCGCACCGGCTCCGGCCGCCGCTGAGCGCGATGTCGCTGGAGCAGCAGAGCCTGGACCGCTACCGGATGAGCATCGCCCCCTTCAAGAAGTGGGTGCTCATCGGGGTCGCCGCGCTGGTGGGTCTGATCTCCGGCGCCTCGGCCGCCGGCCAGTGGCGCACCTGGCTGATGTGGGTCAACGGCACGCCGTTCGGCAGCACGGACGCCCAGTTCAACAAGGACATCTCGTTCTTCACCTTCGATCTGCCGTTCTACCGCTTCCTGCTGAGCTTCGGCTTCGCGGCGACGGTGCTGTCGCTGATCGCCGCCGCCCTTGTGCACTACCTGTACGGCGGACTGCGGCTCACCACGCCGGGTGCCCGCGCCACCTCGCAGGCGACCGGCCACCTGTCGGTGCTGCTCGGCGTCTTCGTGGCGCTCAAGGCGGTCGCCTACTGGCTGGACCGCTACGGCCTGGCCGTGAAGTCCAGTGAGATCCGGGGCACGAGCGACTGGACGGGTCTGCGCTACACGGACGCCAACGCCTACCTGCCGGCGAAGACGATCCTGTTCTTCATCGCGGCGATCTGCGCGCTGCTGTTCTTCGCGGCGCTGTGGCGGCGGACGTGGCAGCTTCCTGTCATCGCCTTCGGTCTGATGGTCCTCTCGGCGATCCTGATCGGCGGCCTGTACCCGGCCATCGTGCAGAAGTTCCAGGTCCAGCCGAACGAGCAGGCCAAGGAGACGCCGTACATCGAGAAGAACATGAAGGCGACGCGCGAGGCCTACGGCATCGACGACGCCGACATGTCCGACTACCGGGGTACAACACCGGACACCGAGCAGGAGAACGCCCGGCTGCGTGACGCCGTCGACCAGACGGCGAGCCTGCGCCTGCTCGACCCGAGCGTCGTGCCGCCGGCGTTCCGCCAGCTCCAGCAGGTCCGTGGCTACTACGGCTTCCCGGCCACGCTCGACGTCGACCGCTACAAGGACAAGGACGGCAACGAGCGCGACACGGTGGTCGGCCTCCGCGAGATCAACATCGAGGGCATCCCCGAGCGGAACTGGATCAACGACCACTTCAAGTACACGCACGGCTTCGGCATGGTCGCCGCCAGCGGTACCGACGTGGCCCCGGACGGCACCCCGGTGTTCAGCGAGAAGAACCTGCCGCCGGAGGAGACGCTGGCCGGCGAGTACCAGCCGCGGGTCTACTACGGCGAGCGGACGACCCAGTACTCCATCGTCGGCGGTCCCCAGCAGGAGCTGGACTACGCCGACGACGAGGGTGAGAAGACGTACACGTACACCGGCAAGAGCGGTGTCAGCATCTCCGGCCTGCTGAACCGGGCGGCGTACGCGCTGACGTTCGGCGAGCCGCAGTTCCTGTACTCGTCGGCGATCGGCGACGGTTCGCGGATCCTCTACAACCGGACGCCGAAGGAGCGGGTCGAGGCGGTCGCACCGTGGCTGACGATCGACGGCGACCCGTACCCGGCGATCGTGGACGGCAAGATCCAGTGGATCGTGGACGCCTACACGACGTCGAACGGCTACCCGTACTCCTCGCGCACCACGCTGGGCGACACCACGCAGGACTCGCTCACCGACGGCCAGCGCGCCGTGATCGCCCAGCAGGACCGGGTGAACTACATCCGCAACTCGGTCAAGGCGACGGTCGACGCCTACACCGGTGACGTGAAGCTCTACGAGTGGGACACCGAGGACCCGGTGCTCAAGACGTGGCGCAAGGCGTTCCCCGGTGCGGTCGAGTCCAAGGACAAGATCAGCGACGCGCTGATGGACCACCTCCGCTACCCGCAGGACCTGTTCAAGGTCCAGCGCGAGCTGCTCCAGCGCTACCACGTGGAGACCGCGAGCCAGTTCTACTCGGGCAGTGAGCGGTGGCAGATCCCGGACGACCCGACCCACAAGGGCAACCCGGTGCCGCCGTACTACCTGAGCATGAAGATGCCGGACCAGGACAACCAGGTCTTCTCGCTGACGACGACGTTCAACCCGAACCAGCGTGAGACGTTGGGCGCCTTCATGGCGGTCGACGCGGACGCGAGAAGCGACGAGTACGGCAAGATCAGAATCCTGAAGCTGCCGTCGAACACCACGGTCGCCGGTCCGCAGCAGGTGCAGAGCAAGTTCAACTCCGACCCGGCGATCGCCCAGCAGATCAACATCCTGCAGCGCGGTGACTCCGAGGTGGAGTACGGCAACCTGCTCACGGTGCCGCTGGAGGGCGGCCTGCTCTACGTGGAGCCGGTGTACGTCCGTGGTGCCGGCACCAACTACCCGCGTATGCGGAAGGTGTTGGTGACGTACGGCGAGCGGATCGCGTTCGAGAACACCTTGGAGGCGGCCCTCGACCAGGTCTTCGACGTCGACGGTGAGCGGCCCTCGCCGCCGCCGGAGGACCCCGAGGACCCCCAGGACCCGGAGGAGCCGGGTGAGGAGCGGCCCGGTGCCACCCCGCCGGCCACTCCCGACGAGGCGTTGAAGGACGCGGCCGACGCGGCCAAGAAGATGGACGACGCCATGAAGAAGGGTGACTGGGAGGCCTACGGCAAGGCCTGGAGGGAGCTCCAGGACGCGCTGCAGGAGGCCGAGGACGCCGAGGACGCGGGCGACTGAGCCGGCGTTCCTGGCCGGTCGGGCGGGGTGCGTACCACCGCCCGACCGGTCAGGGCCCGCCGCGCGGCGTGATAGTGTCGGTCAGACAACGGCGCGGGGTGGAGCAGCTCGGTAGCTCGCTGGGCTCATAACCCAGAGGTCGCAGGTTCAAATCCTGTCCCCGCTACTGGAGAAGGACCCGGAGTCATCGACTCCGGGTCCTTCGTCGTGTGGTGTGTACGTCCTGTGGTGAAACGGGCGCCGCGCCGCGGAGGGGCGCCCGAGGAGCCCGTGATGTCGGCACACTGGGGCGCGTTCGGCGGCCCGTCGGGGCCTGTCGGGCCAACTCCCAAACGTGTGAGCGAGTTTGGCGACTCGCCATGTCGGGAAGTCGACAAAACGCTGTAGTGACCTTCTGGGTGCGATATACCAGATGTACGCGGGTTACGGGTGGTGCGACGATGGAACTCATGGGGGACAAGGCGAAGCTTGACGACGCAGGCCGCCCGGCCGCCCATGACGCCCAGGCGGCCCACATGGCGGAGGCGGTCCACACGACGGAGCCGGACGGGGAGGGCGCGGGGCGGGACGGTGCGCTGCCCGCCGCGACCCGCGCGGCCGCGGAACGGGGCGAGACGGGCGCCCAGAGCCTGCTGGGTGCCGCCCTGCTGCGCCAGGGCGACCTGGAAGGCGCCGAACCGCACCTGCGTGCCGCCGCGTTGGCCGGCGACCGCGCGGCGGCCAACAACCTCGGCGTCCTGCTGCACCAGCTCGGCCGTCGCGCCGAGGCCGCGGAGTGGTGGCGCACCGCGGCCGTCGCCGGCTCGGCGGCCGCCGCCCACGCGCTCGGCCGGCACCAGCGGGAACGCGGAGACGAGCCGGCCGCCGAGTACTGGCTGCGGCAGGCCGCCGAGTCCGGCCACACCCTGGGCGCCTACGCACTGGCCGACCTGCTGGAACACCGGGGCGAGGACGGCGCGGAGCAGTGGTTCCGCGCCGCCGCCGAGCGCGGGCACCGGGAGGCCGCATACCGGGTGGGCATGGCCCTGCTGCGCCTTTCCGGCTGTGCCGAGCCCTCCCCGCTGGTGGAGTCGCCCGAACCGGTCGGGCGCCGGAACCGCGGCGAGGCCGCGACCGAGGCCGAACGCTGGTTCCGGCAGGCCGCCGCGCGCGGCCACCGCCGGGCGGCGCTGCGGCTGGGCACCCTGCTGGAGGAGCGCGGCGAGGCCCGGGAGGCCGGCCGCTGGTACCTGATCGCCGCCAACGACGGCGAGCCGCGTGCCGCCTGCGCCCTCGGCTTCCTGCTGCGCGACGCGGGCAACGACGAGGCCGCCGAGCAGTGGTGGCGGCGGGCGGCCGAGGCCGGCGACGGCAACGCCGCCAACGCGCTCGGCGCGCTCTGCGCGGAGCGCGGCGAACGCGCCGCCGCCGAGCGCTGGTACCACACCGCGCTGGACGCCGGCGACGCCAACGGCGCCTTCAACCTGGGCCTGTTGAGCGCCGGCCAGGGCCGTACCGCGCAGGCCGAGAAGTGGTACCGCCGTGCCGCCTACGCCGGGCACGTCGAGGCGGCGAACGCGCTGGCCGTGCTGCTGCTCCAGCGCGGCGACGCCCAGGGCGCCGAGCCGTGGTTCTCCAAGGCCGCCGAGGGCGGCAGTGTGGACGCCGCGTTCAACCTGGGAATCCTGCACGCCGGGCGCGGCGAGGAGGAGCGCGCGCGGCGCTGGTACGAGCGGGCGTGCGTCGCCGGGCACCCGGAGGCGGCCCTCCAGGTCGCCGTGGCGCTGCTCGCCGACGGCGACGAGGGGGCGGCCGAGCGGAGGCTGCGGGAGGCCGCCGAGGGCGGCAGCGTGGAGGGTGCCTTCCGCCTCGCCGACCTCCTGGAACGCCAGGACCCGGAGGTCGCCGTCGGCACCGGCACGTTCGGCGCCACCGACACCTTCGGCGGCCGGTCCCACCGCGGCGCCGGCCGCGAGGCGGGCGCCGGCGAGGAGCACGAGCACGCCGAGTACGAGAGCTGGTACCGCCGGGCGGCCGAGGCCGGGCACCGCCGGGCCCAGGTCCGGCTCGGCATGTGCGCCGCCGCCAGGGGTGACGTGGTGGAGGCCGCGCACTGGTACCGGGCCGCCGCCGAGGCCGGCAGCAGCCACGGCGCGTTCAACCTCGGGCTGCTGCTCGCCCGCGAGGGCGCCGAACCGGAGGCCGCGCTGTGGTGGACCAGGGCCGCCGAGGCCGGACACGGCCGTGCCGCGCTGCGCCTGGCGCTGCTCGCCGCGCGCCGGGGCGAGCTGGCGGAGGGCCGGCACTGGTGTGCCCGGGCGATGGAGTTGGGGCCGGCCGAGGTGGCGGGTCGGGCCGAGCGGCTGAGCGAGGCGCTGCACACCGAGCTCACGGCGTGAGGGGCGGGATTTGCACCGGGGGTCACCGTGTGTCTAGAGTGGGGACACAACGACGCGGGGTGGAGCAGCTCGGTAGCTCGCTGGGCTCATAACCCAGAGGTCGCAGGTTCAAATCCTGTCCCCGCTACTGACGACCGAGGCCCGGTCCCGCAAGGGACCGGGCCTCGGTCGTGTGGCGTTTTTTGTGGGTGTCGTGGGCGGGTGGCCGTCGTGCCGAGAAGGCCGGGCCCCCGCAGCGGGGGCCCGGATCGCCGGATCAGGCCGCCGTGCAGTGGGGGCAGAGGCCGCGGTAGGTGACCGTCGCCTCGGAGATCGTGAAGCCGAACCGCTCGCTCTCGGGCAGCGCGGCCAGCGGGTCGCCCTCCGGGTGGACGTCCCGGATCATGCCGCAGCGCGAGCAGACGAGGTGCTGGTGGCTGTGGTGCGCGTTGGGGTCGTACCGCTTGGCGCGGCCGTCGGTGCTGACCTCCAGGACCTCACCGAGGGCGACGAGCTCGCTGAGGGTGTTGTAGACGGTCGCCCGGGCGATCTCCGGTAGCCGCTCGACGGCCAGGGCGTGGACCTCGTCCGCCGTGTAGTGCACGTGCTGCCCGTTCAGGACCTCGGCGACGACGCGTCGCTGCGCGGTCAGCCGCCAGCCACGTTCGCGGAGTCGTTCCAGCAGGTCGCTCATCACTTCCACCCATCGCTCAGGTAAGGGCCAGCTTAGCAGCGGATCAAGCCATCCCCGGACTCGGTATGCTCTTCCTCGTCATCTTGACTTGGACAAAGTCCAATGTAAGCTCGGGTCTCGGCGCACGCCAAGGGACAGGACAAAGCGCAGGAGGCGCAAGTGACTGCACAGCACGAGACGACCGGCCCGCTGACCACGGAGGCCGGCGCACCGGTCGCGGACAACCAGAACAGCCAGACCGCCGGGGTCGGCGGCCCCGTACTGGTGCAGGACCAGCTGCTCCTGGAGAAGCTCGCCCACTTCAACCGCGAGCGCATCCCGGAGCGGGTCGTCCACGCCCGTGGCGCGGGTGCCTACGGCAAGTTCACCGTGACGGCCGACGTGACGCCGTACACCCGGGCCAAGTTCCTCTCCGAGATCGGCAAGGAGACCGAGGTCTTCCTGCGCTTCTCCACGGTCGCCGGCAACCTCGGCGCGGCCGACGCCGTCCGCGACCCCCGCGGCTTCGCGCTGAAGTTCTACACCGAGGAGGGCAACTACGACCTCGTCGGCAACAACACCCCGGTGTTCTTCATCAAGGACGCCATCAAGTTCCCCGACTTCATCCACACCCAGAAGCGCGACCCGTACACCGGGTCGCAGGAGGCGGACAACGTCTGGGACTTCTGGGGGCTCTCCCCGGAGTCGACGCACCAGGTGACCTGGCTCTTCGGCGACCGCGGCATCCCGGCCAGCTACCGCCACATGAACGGCTACGGCTCGCACACCTTCCAGTGGTCGAACGAGGCCGGCGAGGTCTTCTGGGTCAAGTACCACTTCAAGACCGACCAGGGCATCAGGACCCTCACCCAGGACGAGGCCGACCTGCTCGCCGGCAAGGACCCCGACAGCCACCAGCGGGACCTGCGCGAGTCCATCGAGCGCGGCGACCACCCGACCTGGACCGTGCAGGTGCAGATCATGCCGGCGGCCGAGGCGGCCACCTACCGCTTCAACCCGTTCGACCTCACCAAGGTGTGGCCGCACGCGGACTACCCGCCGATCGAGATCGGCAAGCTGGAGCTGAACCGCAACCCGGAGAACATCTTCGCCGAGGTCGAGCAGTCGATCTTCTCGCCGCACCACTTCGTGCCCGGCATCGGCCCGTCCCCGGACAAGATGCTGCAGGGCCGGCTGTTCGCCTACGGTGACGCGCACCGCTACCGGGTCGGCATCAACGGCGACCACCTGCCGGTGAACCGCCCGCGTGCCACCGAGGCCCGTTCGCACGGCCGGGACGGCGTGATGTACGACGGCCGGCACGGCGGCGCCAAGAACTACGAGCCCAACAGCTTCGGCGGCCCGGCCGAGACGGGTCGTGCGCTGTGGGAGCCGCAGCCGGTCTCCGGTGTCACCGGCGACCACGTCGCGCCCTCGCACGCCGAGGACGACGACTTCGTCCAGGCCGGCAACCTGTACCGGCTGATGTCCGAGGACGAGAAGGGCCGTCTGGTCGACAACCTGGCCGGCTTCATCTCGAAGGTCTCCCGGGACGACATCGCCCAGCGGGCGATCGAGAACTTCCGCAAGGCCGACGAGGACTACGGCAAGCGCCTGGAGGCCGCCGTCGCCGCACTCCGCGGCTGACCGAGGGCGTCCGTCGAGACCGCGGTGGGCCCTGCCGGCGGCGCCCGATCGGCCCTGCGCCGCCGGCGGCGGTCCACCGCAGCGCACGACGAGGAGGGCGGGAGCCTCACGCTCCCGCCCTCCTCGCGTGCGTCCGCCCTCAGGCGGAGACGGTCGCCGGCCGCCGGCCGCTGCCTGTCCAGCAGCGCACGACGTCCCGCACGGACACGATCCCGACGGGTTCGTGTCCGGCCAGCACGATCAGGTGGCGGAAGCCGCCCCGCGTCATCGCGGCGGCGGCCTCCTCCAGCGTCCAGTGGGGTGCGGCGAACACCACGTCCGTGGTGGTGTGCGCCTGCGCGCGTTCGACGTCCGGATCCTCGTCGCGTCCGAGCGAGAGGAGCACGTCCCGCTCGGTGAGGATGCCGATGCCGCAGCCGCCCGGGTCGTGGACGACGGCGGCGCCCACCCGGCGGGCGGCCATCAGCCGGGCGGCCTGGCGGAGTGTGTGGTCGGGGCCGATGGTCAGGATCACGGTGCTCATGGCGTCGCTTACGAGGACGGGCATACGGGTGCCACCTCCATGGTCCGTTTGTCCGCGTGTGAGCGAGCGGGCCGCCCGGGGGGCCGGGCGGCCGTTTGAGAGCGGATTCACAAACTCACAAGCGCGGGATTCTCATGTTCACACGGTGGCCCTCCGGCTACAAGGGGTGCGAACGGCGGACCGGGGCACACGGCGCGCCACCGCCCCACGCGGGTCCCGTGAACCGGCGCGGGGCGGTCGTCCGAGCGTGCCCGCGGGGGGTCAGCCGCCCAGATACGACAGCAGGTCCTGGTGCAGCAGCCCGTTGGACGCGGCCGCGTCGCCGCTGTGCGGGCCGGGCCGGCCGTCGAGACCGGTGAAGACACCGCCGGCCTCCTGCACGATGACCGCGGTGGCCGCCATGTCCCACAGCGACAGCTCCGGCTCGGCGCAGACGTCCACCGAGCCCTCGGCGACCATCATGTACGGCCAGAAGTCACCGTAGGCGCGGGTCCGCCAGCACTCCCTGGTCAGGTCGAGGAAGCCGCCGAGACGCCCCCGCTCCTCCCAGCCGCTGAGCGAGGAGTACGCGAACGACGCGTCCTGGAGGCGGCCCACCCGGGAGACGTGCAGCCGGGTCGCCGAGGACAGCGAGCGGCCGGTGTAGGCGCCCGCCCCCTCCGCCGCCCACCAGCGCCGGTTCAGCGCCGGCGCCGAGACGACACCCACCACCGGGCGGTTGCCGCCCTCGCCGTACTCCATGAGCGCGATGAGCGTCGCCCACACCGGCACCCCGCGCACGTAGTTCTTCGTGCCGTCGATGGGGTCGATGATCCAGCGGCGCGGCCCGCTGCCCTCGGTGACGCCGAACTCCTCGCCGAGCACGGAGTCGCGCGGCCTGGCCCGCTGGAGGGCGGTGCGCACCAGTTCCTCGGCGGCCTTGTCCGCCTCGCTGACCGGAGTCATGTCCGGTTTGGTCTCCACCTTCAGGTCCAGGGCCCGGAAGCGTTCCATGGTGGCGGAGTCGGCGGTGTCGGCCAGCACGTGGGCCAGCCGCAGGTCATCGAGGTAGTCGGGCATGGGCGAACAGTATCCAGTGCCCGCGGAGGGCGGCCACAGGAGTGCCGCCGGCCGGGTGTCGCGGAGATGACCGGCATATGCCTTGACATCACCTGGCGGCCCGTCAATTCTGTGCGCGGGTCCGCCCCAGGGGCCCGGAAAGGTAGCCATGCCCACAGCGCGTGAGTCCCTGCTGGACGCCGCACAGGCGGTCCTCGTCCACCGGCCGTGGTCAACCGTGCGGATGGTCGAGGTGGCGGCGCTCGCGGGCGTGTCACGCCAGACGCTCTACAACGAGTTCAGTTCCAAGGAGGGCCTCGGCGCGGCACTGGTCCGCCAGCGGGTGGAGGTCTTCCTGCGGGGCGCCGCGGCGACCGTGGCGACCGCCCGCCGGGAGGGCGGCGACCCGGCGGTCTGCTGGGCCACGGGCGTGGTGTGGATACTCCACCGTGCGCGCGAGGAACCGCTGGTCAGAGCGGCGATGACGGGCTGCTGGTCGTCCCGGTTACCACTACCGCAGGCGCCACCGGAACGACTGCTGGACCGGCTGTGCGAGCGGATGCTGGCCGCACTCGACGCCGCCGGCACGGTCACCTGCTGGGACGCCCCCGTGGTGCGGCGGGCGGGCGAGGCAGGGCTGCGGCTGGCGCTCAGCTACGTCGTCGCGCCGCCCGACGAGCCGGAGGCCGCCTCCCGGGTCGCGGACGTGGTGACGGCCATGCTGCGCCACCTCGGCGGCGCCGCCCCGGCCGACACCTGCCCGCCGGCCGACACCTGTCCGCCGGACGACGTGGAGACCTGACCGGCGGCGCTAGTCGCCCTCGGGGTGCTCCCGGGTGGCGAGCAGCCGGCGGAGGGAGTCGAGGCGGGCCGGGTCGGCGTGACCGGCCGCCACCCACTCGTCCAGCGCGCAGTCCGGCTCGTCGTGGCTGCACGCCCGCGGGCAGCCGGCGGTCCCCGGCTCCAGGTCGGGGAACGCCAGGATGACCCGCCCGGGCTCCACGTGGTTGAGGCCGAACGACCGCACGCCCGGGGTGTCGATGACCCAGCCCCCGCCGTCCGGCAGCGGCAGCGCCAGCGCGGAGGTGGTGGTGTGCCGGCCGCGCCCGGTGACGGCGTTGACGTGCCCGGTGGCGCGCTGCCGCTCCGGCACCAGGGCGTTCACCAGCGTGGTCTTGCCGACGCCCGAGTGCCCGACGAACGCCGTGACCCGGCCGGCCAGCAGTTCCCGGACGGCGTCCACCGGTTCGTCCCGGTTCACCGCCACCGCCCGTACACCCAGCGGCGCGTAGCTTCCCAGCAGCGCCTCCGCCGGGGCGAGGTCCGACTTGGTGAGCACCAGCAGCGGTTCCAGACCGGCGTCGTAGGCGGCGACGAGGCAGCGGTCGATCATCCGGGGCCGCGGCTCCGGGTCGGCGAGCGCGGTGACCACCGCGAGCTGGTCCGCGTTGGCCACGATGACCCGCTCGTAGGGGTCGTCGTCGTCCGCCGTGCGCCGCAGCACCGAGGTGCGCTCCTCGACCCGGACGATCCGCGCGAGGGTGTCCCTGGCGCCGCTCAGATCTCCCACGACGGCCACCCGGTCGCCGACCACGACACCCTTGCGGCCCAGTTCCCTGGCCTTCATCGCGGTGACCGTGCGGTCCTCCACCAGGCAGGTGATCCGGCCGCGGTCGACGGTGAGGACCATGCCTTCCGCGGCGTCCTCGTGCAGGGGCCGCAGCCGGGTGCGCGGGCGGGTGCCGCGCCGGCTGGGCCGGGCGCGGATGTCGTCCTCGTCGGTGTGCTTGCCGTACCGGCGCATCGGTGCGCCTCTCAGTCCCGCGCCCCGAGCATGCCGTGCCACAGCGCGGGGAAGTCGGGCAGCGTCTTGGCGGTGGTCTCGACGTTCTCCACCTCCACCCCGGGGACGACCAGGCCGAGCAGCGCGCCGGCGGTCGCCAGCCGGTGGTCCTCGTAGGTGTGGAACACGCCGCCGTGCAGCGTGCGGGGGCGGATCCGCAGCCCGTCGGCGGTCTCCTCGACGTCGCCGCCCAGCCCGTTGATCTCCTTGGTCAGCGCGGCCAGCCGGTCGGTCTCGTGCAGCCGCAGGTGCGCCACGCCGCGCAGCACCGACTCGGAGTCCGCGAGCGCGGCGACGGCCGCGATGCCCGGCGTCAGCTCGCCGACGTCCCCGAGGTCCACGTCGATGCCGTGGATCCGGCCGCTGCCGGTCAGCGTCAGCCCGGCCTCGGTCAGCTCGCAACTACCGCCCATGGCGGTGAAGATGTCCCGCAGCGCGTCACCCGGCTGGGTGGTCCGCGCCGGCCAGTCCGGGATGGTGACCCGGCCGCCGGTGACCAGGGCGGCCGCGAGGAACGGCTGCGCGTTGGAAAGGTCCGGCTCGACGACGAGGTCGCGGCCGAGCAGCGCGCCCGGCGTGACCCGCCACACGTTGGCCTCGCCCCCGGACTCGGGGGTGTCGACCTGGGCGCCGGCGGCCCGCAGCATGTCCACCGTCATCCGGATGTGCGGCATGGACGGCAGCGTGCCGCCGACGTGCCGCACCTCGACGCCCTGGTTGAAGCGCGGCGCCGACAGCAGCAGCGCGGACACGAACTGGCTGGAGGAGGACGCGTCGATCTCCACCCGGCCGCCGTCCAGCGAGCCGGTGCCGTGCACGGTCATCGGCAGGGCGCCCCGGCCCTCGTCGTCGATCCGGGCGCCCAGCGCGCGCAGCGCGTCGATCACGCCGTGCAGCGGGCGCTCGTAGGAGCGCGGATCGCCGTCGAACCGGATCGGCCCGTCGGCCAGCGCCGCGACCGGCGGCAGGAAGCGCATGACCGTGCCGGCGTTGCCGACGTCCACCGTGGCCGGACCGCGCAGCCCGGCCGGGATGATCCGCCAGGCCTCGCCGCCGCCGTCCGGGCCGACGCCCTCCTCGATGCCCACACCCATGCCGCGCAGCGCCTCGGCCATCAGCAGCGTGTCACGGGAGCGCAGCGGCCGGCGCAGCCAGCCGGACTCGGAGGCCAGCGCGGCCAGGACCAGGCCCCGGTTGGTGACCGACTTCGATCCGGGCACGGTGACGGTGGCGTCGACGGGGCCCGTCGCCTGCGGCGCGGACCAGTTGGTGCTGTTCGTGGACTCGTCGGTCATGGTGCTCACTTTAGTGGCTACCCCACGGCCCGGTTCCCGGCACATAGGGCCCGTGCACGCCGGAAACCGGTCAGGAACGAACACGTTCGGGCCGCCGCCATGTCTTCTGCGGGGCTTCGGCGGGGCTTCGGCGGGACTTCGGCGCGACCGGGCCCGGCTACAGGCCGAGCAGCCAGCGGCCGCCGCCGAGCAGCGAACACACCGTGACGACGTGGAAGAACAGCAGCCACACGACCGCCGGCACGTTGGTGAGCCGGTGCAACTGGTCGACGTCCGAGTCCGGGGCGCCGCCGTGCCGCCTCTTGTTCTGAAGCTCGAACACCGGGCGTACGCCCCCCAGGAGGAGGAACCACACCGCCCCGTAGGCGAACACCGACTGCACCTCGGGCCCGGTCAACCAGCTGACCAGCACGAACGTGCCACCGGTCAGGAACACCGTGAGCACGCCGTACACGTTCCTGATCATCACCAGCATCACCAGCAGCAGCGCCGTCGCACCCCACAGCAGTGCCGTGATGCGGCCGGCCGCCAGCAGCCATGCCCCCAGCAGGCCGAGCAGCGAGGGCGCGGTGTAGCCCGCGGCGGCCGTCAGCACCATGCCCAGGCCGGTCGGACGGCCCCGGGAGACCGTCAGCCCCGAGGTGTCCGAATGCAGCCGTATGCCCTCCAGCCGGCGTCCGGTGAGGACCGCGACCAGACCGTGGCCGCCCTCGTGGGCGATGGTCACGGCGTTCCGGGCCAGCAGCCACACCGGCCGGTGGGCCACCACCGCCAGGGCCAGCACACCGACCAGCACCACCAGCCACACCTCCGGTGCCGGCTGGGTGC
>NZ_WMLF01000360.1 GCF_014156695.1 Streptomyces durbertensis
GGCGGCGAGAGCCCGCAGGAACGCGAGCCCGGCGGCGCGGTACGGGACGAGCAGCAGCCCGCGCCGGAGGACGCCCCCGACCGGAAGCCCGCCGAGAAGGACGACCCCGCCTCGTCCAGCCCGAGCGCGCCCGAAGGCCACAAGCCCGCCCCGGAGGACACTTCGGACGGACTCCTCGGCGGCGGCGGACTGCTCGACCCACCGCTCACCGAAAGCGGCGGGCTCACCTCCGGCACCGGCGAGAGCGACCCGACCGCGCCGGACATCACCATCCCGCCGCTGCTCCCCGGCGGCCTCCCCGGCCTGAGCCTCGACACCTCCCGCGAGGACTGAGCCGAAGCAGGAGGGGTGGACCGTGTCCTACGACACGGTCCACCCCTCCTGCTGTGCCGCCGGCTCGCGCCCGGGGCCCGGTTCGGAAGAAGGCCGAGGGTCCCAGAAGAAGCCGAACGTCTCAGAAGAAGGCGAACGTCTCAGAAGAAGGCGAACGTCTCAGAAGAAGGCGAACGTCTCAGAAGAAGGCGAACGTCTCAGAAGAAGGCGAACGTCTCAGAAGAAGACCGAGCGGCGGCGCACCAGCAGCTCGTACAGGGAGTGCTGGATCGTCTCCCGCACCTGGTCGGTCAGGTTGAACATCAGCATCGGGTCGTCCGCCGCCTCCGGCGGGTAGCCGTCCGTCTCGATCGGCTCGCCGAACCGGATCGTCCACTTCGTCGGCAGCGGCACCGCCCCCAGCGGCCCCAGCCACGGGAACGTCGGCGTCAGCGGGAAGTACGGGATGCCGAGCAGTCTCGCCAGCGTGCGCGAGTTGCCCAGCATCGGGTAGATCTCCTCCGCGCCGACGATCGAGCACGGCACGATCGGCACCCGCGCCCGCAGCGCCGTCGACACGAAGCCGCCCCTGCCGAACCGCTGGAGCTTGTAGCGCTCGGAGAACGGCTTGCCGATGCCCTTGAACCCCTCCGGCATCACCCCGACGACCTCGCCGCGCTCCAGCAGCCGCTGGGCGTCCTCGGAACAGGCGAGCGTGTGCCCGGCCTTGCGGGCCAGCTCGTTCACCACCGGCAGCACGAACACCAGGTCCGCCGCGAGCAGCCGCAGATGGCGGCCGGCGGGGTGGTGGTCGTGCACGGCGACCTGGAGCATCAGCCCGTCCCACGGCAGCGTCC
Source organism: Streptomyces durbertensis (assembly GCF_014156695.1). Lineage (GTDB taxonomy): Bacteria > Actinomycetota > Actinomycetes > Streptomycetales > Streptomycetaceae > Streptomyces > Streptomyces durbertensis. The sequence continues at coordinate 1,170 of NZ_WMLF01000360.1, forward strand.
CCGAGTGGTTGGCGACGATCAGCGCGCCGCCGTCGTCCGGCACGTTCTCCAGGCCGCGCACCTCCACCCGGAAGTACTTCTCGTACACCGGCCGGATGAGGGACATCAGGACGTGGTCGGTGAGTTCGGCGTCGTAGCCGAAGTCGTCGACCTCGTACTCGCCGGTGACCCGCCGCCGCAGGAACGCCAGTCCCCGGGCGGTCCGCTCGTCCCAGCCCTCGCCCAGCAGCCGGTCCAGCAGCGGCTGGTCGGCCTCGTCGCCCCGGGCGCCGGCCTCCCCGCCCGCCGTGCCGCTCCGCGCGCCCGGCAGCATGACCGGCTCCGCCGGCGCCCCCGCCGCGGACTCGGGCCCGGGGCCCGCCGGCGAGGCGGCCTCCGAGGCCGCCGTACGGGCCTGTGCCGGCCCGCCGCCCGACCGCCGGGGCCTGTGGTGCCGGCCTCCCGCCCTGCCGGCCCTGGAGGGCCCTGAGCCGCCCGCCGCCCGCCGGTCGTCGTCGAACGGGATGACCTTGGCGTCAGCCATGGCGTACAGCCTCCTGAAGACGGTCGACGGCGTGGGCGAGGGTGTGCGGGGGGAGGATGCCGGGTCCGTGCGCCGCGGCGAAGTCGGCGAACGTCTGGGCGGTGTCGAAGACCGGCGAGAAACCGAGCACGGTCCGCATCTGGGTGGTGTCCACGACCCGGCCGTGGGTGAGCAGCCGGATCTGCTCGGGCGAGAAGTCCGTCATCCCCACCGAGCGCAGCGCCCCGCCGGCCCAGCGGACGGCGGGCAGCAGCATGGGCACGGTGGGCCGGCCCAGCCGCCGGGCGCACTGCGACAGCAGCAGCACGCCGTCACCGGCGATGTTGAACGTGCCGGCGTTGTACGCCCCGCGCCGCGGCTCACCGGCCGCCAGCGCCAGCACCTCCACGGCGTCGTCCTCGTGGGTGAACTGGAGGCGGGGGTCGTAGCCGAGGACCGTCGGCAGCGCGGGCAGCCGGAAGTACCCGGCGAGCGGGGTCCCCCCGCTCGGCCCCAGCACTGCCGCGAAGCGCAGCACCGTCACCGACACGTCGGGCCGGCGCCGGGCGAAGCCCCGCACGTACCCCTCGACCTCCACCGTGTCCTTGGCGAAACCGCCCGTCGGCAGCGCCTTCGCCACCGTCGACTCCACGAACACCGCCGGGTCCCGCGGCGCCGAGCCGTAGACGCTCGTACTCGACTTCACCACCAGCCGGCGCATCGCCGGCGCCTTCTGGCAGGCGCCGAGCAGCTGCATCGTGCCGATGACGTTGGTCTCCTTGACCGCCGCCCGTCCGCCGCGCGAACCCAGCGGCGTGGCGTTGACGTCCATGTGGATCACCGTGTCGACGTGCCGCTCCACAAGGAGCTTGCCGATGGCGGGATGCCGGATGTCGGCCCTGACGAACTCCGCGCCGCCGAGGTGGTGGCGAGGCCGCTCCACGTCGACCGCGAGGACCTTCTCGACGTCCGGCTCCTTGCGGAGGCGGCGCAGCAGGCGGCCGCTCAGCGTCCGCGCGGCGCCGGTCACGAGTACGACTCTGCCCAAAGTCCCTCCCACGCCGCTGCGTCCAGGCCCGCCGCCCACCGTATCGGTTACGTGTGACGCTGTCGTGACGCCCCGACGCGGCCGGCCTCCCGACAGGGCCGTTCCGGCGACGCGGAAAACACTCCGGGGCCCTCCCGCCGTGGTGCTGGCGGAAGGGCCCCGGAGGCACGGGCCCGGTGAGACACCGGGACCCGCTACGTGCGTTCCGTGCGGCCGCTCACTTCTTGTTACGGCGCTGCACACGCGTGCGCTTGAGCAGCTTGCGGTGCTTCTTCTTGGCCATCCGCTTACGCCGCTTCTTGATAACAGAGCCCACGACTACCCTCGCTCACTTCGTATTGACTCGGTGCGGGGCGTCCGAGCCCACACGACCTACATCGGGTCAGCCTACCCGCCCCGGGCGGATGCTCGTAACCAAGGTGGCGTGAAAGCTCGTCTCAGGCGCTTTCCACCCCCACATACGACTGTCGGAGGTACTCGTGTACGGCGTTCTCCGGGACCCGGAAGGATCTGCCCACCCGGATCGCCGGCAGATGACCGCTGTGCACCAGGCGGTACACCGTCATCTTCGACACCCGCATTACCGCGGCGACTTCCGCCACCGTCAGAAAGTTGACCTCGCTCAGAGGCTTCTCGCCAGCAGCCATGTCACACCTGAACCTTCCGCACATGTCGGGCACCGGCTTCCCCTCCGGTGACTCCAGCTCGCATGCGCGCTCCTCCCCAGATTAGGGGCGCGTGATGCAAGTGAGGAAGAGGAGTAGCGATCGGTCTCCTACTGTGACAGACAGGCCCGATTGAGTACATAGCGCGTACTCGTCCGGTAGCCGAGGGCCCGCGCAGAGTCATCACGCGCCCCTCGAACGCGCCCCCGCCTCCCGCCCGTGCGGGCGCCGTTCGCGTCGACCGCCGTCACTCTCGTACCCTCTCGCTGACCTGCGGAAACTTGGGCGGACCGCACCCGTCGAACGCAACCGGGGCTCCGGTCGCGGCCCGACCCGGCACCGGAGACGACTTCCCGAAGGCGGGCCGGAATCCGTGAGTGCGCCGGGCGCACCCCGGCCGGCGCGCACGCCCTGACCACAGGTCAACACAACGCCACCACCGCGCGACAGACCGCACGTCCGTACGTCAATCTAAGTCGTCATGTCGACAGTTGGAGTCGACATGGGATGAGGGCCGGTGCGGCACGCGACGACACCCCGCCGACCGCCTGGCGTAGGCCGACCGCGCCGGAGGCGGCGGGAGCGGCCGCAGAGGCCGGCGGCGGGCGGGTTGGCTAGGGCATGACGCCGTGGGCCGGGAAGACGGCCCTCCGGGTCGCCAGCACCGCCTGGTCGAGGGCGTTCGCCGGGTCGTAGCCGTGCTCGTGCCAGTCCCGCCACTCCGGCCGCCGGCCGTCCGTCATCCTCCTGGGCGCCGACATCCTGGTCCGGGCGTACACCAACTGCCGCCACTCCTCCGGCACATCGGTCTCCGGTTCGATCGGCGCACCGGCCGCGATCGCCACCAGATGCGTCCAGCTCCTCGGCACCACGTCGACCACCGCGTAACCGCCACCGCCGAGCGCCAGCCAACGGCCGTCCGCGTACGCGTGCGCCCAGTCGTGCAGGGCGGACGCGGCGGCCCGCTGCGCGTCCACGGTCACCGCCAGGTGGGCCAGCGGGTCCTCGATGTGCGTGTCGGCCCCGTGCTGCGTCACCAGGACCGTCGGGCGGAAGGAGTCCAGCAGCTCCGGCACCACCCCGTGCAGCGCCCGCAACCAGCCCTCGTCGGCCGTGCCCGGCGGCAGTGCCACGTTGACCGCCGTCCCCTCCGCCCCGGTGCCGCCGGTCTCCTCCGGCCAGCCGGTGCCCGGGAAGAGCAGCCGGGGGTGCTCGTGCAGGGAGATGGTCAGCACCCGGGGGTCCTCCCAGAACGTGGCCTGGACGCCGTCCCCGTGGTGCACGTCCACGTCCACGTACGCCACCCGTTCCGCGCCCAGTTCGAGAAGGCGCGCGATGGCCAGGGAAGCGTCGTTGTAGATGCAGAAGCCGGCCGCCGTGCCCGGCATGGCGTGGTGCAGCCCGCCCGCGAAGTTGACGGCGTGCAGCACGTCCCCGCGCCACAACGCCTCGGCCGCCCCGACGGACTGACCCGCGATCAGCGCCGAGGCCTCGTGCATACCGGCGAACGCCGGATCGTCGGCCGTTCCGAGCCCGTACGACCCGTCCGCGCTCCCGGGGCTCTCCGACGCGTTCCGCACGGCCTCGATGTACTCCGCGTGGTGCACAAGCCGCAGGGTCGACAGCCCGGCGCCCTTCGCCGCGACGACCTTCGCCGTCCGATCCAGCCCGAACTGCTCGACGAGTCGCATCGTCAGAGCCAGCCGGATCGGATCCATCGGATGCTCGGGACCGAAGTCGTATCCCGTCACCGCTTCGTCCCACATCACCTGCGCGCCACCGGTCATGCTGACACCGTATCCACCAGGGACAACGCAGAAAAGGGCCGCACCGGTTCTACAACCGGTACAGCCCTTTTCGCAATGTTTGTTCGGCGGCGTCCTACTCTCCCACACGCTCCCGCATGCAGTACCATCGGCGCTGACAGGCTTAGCTTCCGGGTTCGGAATGTAACCGGGCGTTACCCCATCGCTATGACCACCGAAACACTATGAAACAAACAACCCAGCAAACCCACCACACACGTGTATGCATGGTTCGGGTTCCGGCAGCTGTTGCCTCAGAACCAACACAGTGGACGCGAGCATATATGGTCAAGCCCTCGGCCTATTAGTACCGGTCAACTCCAACCCTCACAGGTCTTCCATCTCCGGCCTATCAACCCAGTCGTCTACTGGGAGCCTTACCCCAACAAAGTGGGTGGGAGTCCTCATC
>NZ_WMLF01000361.1 GCF_014156695.1 Streptomyces durbertensis
GGGGCGGGCTGGTCATCCGGCGGGGCGACCCGGCACCCCGCCCCCTACGTCACCGGGAGGAGTCCCGTAGGGGTCGGGCGTGCCCGGTGGAGGTACGAGGTGGAGGCCGGAATAGATATTTCGGCCGATGTGCGACGACCGGCTGACCGCGCATCCTGGAGACATGACCAGCGCATCGTTCACTTCTGCCATGGGAGACCACGGTCCCCGAGGTCACCGCGTGACGTCGGGAACCGGCGCTACCGCCCTGCACGCCGAGCACGAGCACCCGCGCCATCTGGTGGGGAACGTGATGCGGGCGATACGGGTCTTCGCGAGTACCGCCTTCGGCGTGGCCGTTCTGGGACAGTCCGACGAGGCGGCGGGCGTGTACCGCCGCAAAGCCGTACGTCCCTGAGAGCGCCGCCGCGCCGTTCGGGCCGGCCCGCGTGCCGTCACGCGTCGAGAGGCGCGTCCAGGGCGGCGCGCCAGCTCCGTACGGCGTCGGCGTCAACCGGCGCGTCCCAGCCGCCCGGTCGTGCCGCGCCGCCGATGTGGAACGCCGTCAGCCCGGCCCGGCGCAGTACGGGCAGGTGCGTGAGCTGCAGTCCGCCGCCGACGAGGAGGGTGGGGCGGTGCCCCGGCTCCCCCGCGACGCTGCTCGCCGCCTCCGCGCAGAGTGTCGGCAGTCCGTCGTCCACACCGCGCGCCGAGCCCGCCGTGAGGTAGGTGTCGAGGCCGGGAAGGTCCGCCAGTTCCTTGCGCAGTGCCTCCCTGTCGGCGGCCCGGTCGATCGCCCGGTGGAACGTCCAGCGGCAGCCGTCCAGCTCGGCCAGCAGGGCTGTGACGGTCGGCAGGTCGGGGCCGCCGGTCTCGTCGAGGAAGCCCAGGACAAACTCCGTCGCGCCCGCCTCGCGTAGCAGTCCGGCCTGCTCGGCCAGGCTCCGGACGGCGTCCGGCCCGCCCGAGGTGAAGCCGTCGTGGGAGCGCAGCATCACCCGCAGCGGCAGGTCGACCGCCGCCCGCACGGCGGCGAAGGTCTCCACGGAGGGTGTCAGACCGTCGGCGGCCATGTCGGCGACCAGTTCGAGGCGGTCGGCGCCGCCCGCCTGGGCCGCGACGGCGTCAGCCGCGTCGAGCGCGATCACCTCAAGAATTGGTCTAGACATGAGCAACAGGGTGTCACAGCGCGGCCTCCGACGGAAGTCGGCCCCACCGCAAGCGCGCACAATGGCGCTATGCCGTCCCTCCCACCCCCGCCGCCCCCGCCGCCCCGCCACCGGCCGACCCCGGAGCCCACCGCCTCCGCCGGAGCCGCCTCCATGGGAGCCACCGGACCTGCCGGAGCCACCGGGCCCGACGGGCCTCACCGTCCTGACACACTCGCCGCCCGATGGGCGGAGCTGCTGCACCGCGCCCGCGACAACAACCCCGGCCCGGACCCGCGCCCCTACGCCGACGACCTCCTGGCACGCTGGGCCGAGCCCCAGCGCCGCTACCACACCACCGCCCACCTCACCGCCGTCCTGGACCGCCTGGCGGAGATCGGCCCGCACGCCGCCGACCAGTCCGCCGTCGAGCTGGCGGCCTGGTTCCACGACGCCGTCTACCGTCCCGACCGCAGTGAGAACGAGGAGCGCAGCGCGGCGCTCGCCGAGCGGGCGCTGCCCGAGGCCGGTGTCCCGGCCGCGCGCACCGCCGAAGTCGCCCGGCTGGTCCGCCTCACCGTCGCCCACGACCCTGCCGACGGCGACACCAACGGTGAGGCGCTGTGCGACGCGGACCTCGCCGTCCTCGCCGGCTCCCCCGAGCAGTACGCGGCCTACGCCGCCGCCGTACGCGAGGAGTACGGCTTTGTCCCGGAGGACGCGTTCCGGGCCGGCCGGGCGGCGGTGCTGCGCCAGCTGCTCGGCCTGCCCCGGCTGTTCCGCACCCCTTACGGCACCCGCCGGTGGGAGGCCCCCGCCCGCCGCAACCTCCGCACGGAACTCGCCCTGCTGGAGGCCTGACGACTGGCGCCTCCGACAGCCTGGCCACACGCTGAGGACATGGAACTGATCGACGCCCTGGACCAGGGCTACACCGAGTTCGGCCGCCGGGTGGAGCAGGTGGCCGACGACCAGTGGGGCAATCCGACACCCTGCACGGAGTGGACGGTGCGGGACCTGGTCAACCACGTCGTGGCCGAGCACCTGTGGGCGCCTCCGCTGCTCCAGGGCGCCAGCCTGGAGGAGGTCGGCGACCGCTTCGACGGCGACGTCCTCGGCGAGGACCCGCGCCAGGCGTGGGAGAGGGCCAGCGCGCACGCGCAGCCGGCCTTCCACCGGCCGGGCGCTCTCGACCTCCAGGTGCACACCAGCGGCGGTATGACGGACGCCTCCGAGTACGGCTGGCAGATGGTCAACGACCTCGCCGTGCACGCCTGGGACCTCGCCAGGGGGATCGGCGCGGACGACCACCTCGACGAGGAGCTGGCCCGGACGCTGTACGACCGGATGGCTCCGGTCGCGGACCGGTGGCGGTCGGCCGGTGTCTTCGGCCCGGCGGTCGAGGTGCCGGAGGACGCCCCCGCGCAGGACCGCCTCGTCGCGGTTCTGGGCAGACACCCCTGAACCCACCCAGAGCACCGGTGCGCGCGGGGGCGCTGGAATGCGCGCGCTGTCAGGGGCGTTGGCGGTGTACGTGTCTGACAACAGCCCGCCACGCGCCGCCGCAAGAACCGCCGTAGCTCTCGACAAGCCGGCCTCCCCGCCGCCACCGGCTTCCGCGAAACCGACCCGGATCCCGCTCGCCGTCCATGTACTCGGGCTGTCGGTGTTCGCCCTGGGCACCAGCGAGTTCATGCTCTCCGGGCTGCTGCAGCCGATCGCCCGGGACCTGCGGGTCAGCATCCCGCAGGCGGGACTGCTGGTGTCGGCGTTTGCCATCGGCATGGTGGTCGGCGCCCCGGTGCTGGCCGCGGCGACGTTGCGGCTGCCGCGCCGGACGACGCTCACGGCGCTGCTCGCGGTGTTCGGCCTCGGCCAGGTGGCCGGCGCGGTCGCACCGAGCTACGGCGTCCTCTTTGTCACCAGGGTCGTCAGTGCGCTCGCCTGCGCCGGGTTCTGGGCCGTGGGGGCGGCCGTGGCCATCTCGCTGGTGCCGGTGACGGCCCGCGCCAGGGCCATGGCGATCATGGTCGGCGGGCTGAGCATAGCCAACATCCTCGGTGTCCCGGCCGGTGCGTTCCTCGGCCAGCACTGGGGTTGGCGGTCGGCGTTCTGGGCGGTGGCGGTGCTGGCCGCCCTCGGGCTGGTGGGCGTGCTGCTGCTGGTGCCGCGCACCCAGCCGCCGACCGGCGCGGACCGCCCCCGCCTCCGCCGCGAGCTGCGGATCTACGCCGACCCCCAGGTGTGGCTGGCGCTCGGCGTCACGGCGCTCAACGCCGGCGCCGTCTTCGCCCTCTTCTCCTACCTCTCCCCGCTGCTCACGGAGGTGGCCGGTCTGTCGGAGAGCTGGGTGCCGACCGTGCTGGCGCTGTTCGGCGTCGGGGCGCTGCTCGGCACCTGGATAGGCGGCCGCGTCGCCGACGCGCATCTCTTCGGCACCATGTACCTGGGCATCAGCGCGTCGGCGGCGGTGCTGGCCCTGCTGGCGCTCACCGCGCGACACCCGGTCGCCGCCGTCGGCCTCTCGCTGCTGCTCGGCGTGACGGCCTTCTTCACGGCGCCGGCGATCAACGCCCGGATGTTCAACGTCGCCGGCGCGGCCCCGACGCTGGCCGGCGCGACCACCACGGCCGCCTTCAACATCGGCAACACCGTCGGGCCCTGGCTCGGCGGCGTGGTCATCAGCGCCGGCTGGGGCTACCGCGCGGTCTCCGCGCTCGGCGCGCTCCTCGCCCTGCTGGCGGTCGCCGGCACGGCCCTCGCCTCCGCCCGCCACCGCGCCCGCTGAGGCGCCCGACGCGAGCCGGTCCGACCTCCTGTCGGATCGGTGAGGCCGGGCGCTCCCCCGGTCCTTCTCACTGCGGCGGGCTGCTCTGCCTCCCCAGTCCGCGCCTGTCGCCCATGGCCGTCCGCGTCGGGCTGTCGTAGTTCGGTCGTGGTGCCGCCGGGAAGTACTGGGAGGACAGAGACACCTTCGTTCTTGCTGGGAGTCATCCATGGCCGTTCGCCGAGTCGTGCCCAACATCCTTTCGGGGGCCGCGCAGGAAAGCCGGGAGTTCTACGGCCTGCTGGGCTTCGAGGAGGTCATGAACCACGGCTGGATCATGACCCTCGCGTCACCCTCCAGCCCGGCAGCGCAGATCAGCGTCATGAGCGACGACAGGACCGCGCCTGTCGTCCCGGACATCAGTGTCGAGGTGGACGACGTGGACGCGGCCTACGGCATCATGCGGGCGAGCGGCGCGGAGATCGTTCATCCCCTGCAGGACGAGGAGTGGGGGGTGCGGCGGTTCTTCGTCCGCGACCCGAGCGGGCGGGTGGTCAATGTGCTGGGACATCGCTGACGCCATTCCCCGTCGGTGGGCACGGAACCGAGCCGTCGTGTGCCGCGCCGATACCCGGAGCGGCAACCCGGCCGGCCCGGCAGCGCTGCGGCCTGGCCTGTGATCGATCCCGGACCAGGCGGGGTGCCCGCCGCCCTCGCCGGGCGGCCCGGCGGCCGCGTTCCGGCCGCGTCAGTGGGGGCGGCCCTTGGGGCGGCGGAGGCCGGCCGCCACGAGGAGGCGGACGATCTCACGGCTGGTGACCTCCACCGCGCCGAGGCTCACCGCGCGGTCGTACCGGGTGATCGGCACGTCGTAGTGGTCGCGGTCGAACGCCCTGGGCGGGGAGCCGAGTTCGGCGGCGAAGGTGTGCAGCTCGGCGAAGGAGACGTCGCTGATGAGGTGGGACCAGACCGTGCCGTGGCCGGGCCAGCGGGGCGGGTCGATGTAGAGGGTCATCGCGCGGCGCCCGCGTCCCCGAGGCCGCCGAGGGGGGCCACCGCCGTGCCGCCGCGTGCGCACACCCAGTGCGGGTCCTCGCCGAGTTCGGGTTCGAGGTCGAGGGCGTGCGGGCCCTCGCCGTCGGGTCCGGTGTCGCCGCAGAGCGGGCACAGCGGCCATCGGCCGTGCCGGTCGAGGAGCGCGTCCTGTAGGTCCTGGGCGACCAGGCCGGCGACGAAGGCGGCGCCGCGCGGCCACTGTTCGACCCACCAGCGGCGTCCGCTCACGGCGTCCTCGACCAGGGAGACGATGTCGGGGTCCGCGACACCGGTGGCCGTCAGGTCGGCGAGGATCAGTGCCCGCGCGGTGTGGAGTGCCCGTTCCAGGTCGTGCTCGTCGTCCATCACCCCATTCCACCACCGGCGGCGCGGGTCCTCTTGACGCCCCCGGGAGGTGGAAATACTTTTCGCCGCATGAGCGGTCGAATGAAGGAAACCTTCTCCGGTGGTGACCGCCGCGCGGTGCCGCCGGGCGCGGCGGGGCGGGTCCCGAGGGCCCGGGGGGACGCCCCGGCGGCGCCGGCCCCACGCCCGGCACCGCAGGCGGCGGGAGCGGGATTCCGGACGGACGCCGCCCGCGGTCCCGCGTACGGCCGGTCGGCCGGGCGGGAGCGGCGGCCGGGGGCCGGGGCCGCCACGGGAG
>NZ_WMLF01000362.1 GCF_014156695.1 Streptomyces durbertensis
CACCCCACCCAAGACGCGACCGACGCGACACCACGTGTGCTCCCCCGTACGCCCCCGATGGGCGTTTCCTCCGCCACCGCCAGACAAATGATCATGACGGCTGCCATTCCCGACACAGACGCCGCAAAGCTAACCACGAGCCCACACCGCCCCGGAACCCGAGTCGGCAAGACGCCCGCTTCTGTCCGGCCAAAGTTCACGCAGGTGGTGAGCGTCACAGCGCCGCCGGGGACTGCTTCGGTTGCTGATGTCTGCTATGCCTGAATCGTCGATCTTGTTTCCTCGTTATCTTCACATCCGCATCACATAGGTGGTGTGAATGTGTTTCAACTGACCGAGGAAACATGACAATGCACATACCCGCGCCCGAAGAGCGCGGGAGACTTTGGATCGGGGGAAGCCTCCGCTACACGGCGGGAGTGCTTGCCCTGGTCATGGCCGTCACCGCGCTCGACGGCGCGACAGCCGTCGCGGCCAAGCCCTCTCCGGAGCCGGAGGCCCGGCAGGAGAAGACCGTCACCCAGGCAGCCGACATCCCGTCCGCGCGCGTCGCTGCCCGGCTGTCGGGCAAGCGCGTGGAGGCGCTCTCGGAGCGCACCGAGACCTCCACCACCTGGGCGAACAAGGACGGTTCGCTCACCACCGAGCTGGCCGCGGGGCCGATCCGGTTCCAGGACGAGGAGACCGGCGCCTGGCGCAAGGTCGACCTCGATCTGGTCACCGCCTCGGACGGCTCGGTGGAACCCGTGGCGCACCCCGAGGGCCTGCGGCTCGCCGGCAAGACCGGCGCCCGGTCCTCTTCGCTCAAGGCGGCCCAGAAGGCGCCGGCCACCGACCTGGTGACACTTGGCGACGACGACGAGCAGATCACTCTGCAGTGGAAGGGCGGCCTGCCCACACCGAAGCTCGACGGCACGCGCGCGGAGTACGTCAACGCCGTGCCGGGCGCGGATGTCGTGGTCGAGGCGACCCGCACCGGCTTCGAGCAGTTCGTCGAGATCAAGGAACGCCCGTCCGGCGAGAAGTACAGCTACACCCTGCCGCTCAAGGCCAAGGGCCTGAAGGCCGAGCAACAGGACGACGGCAGTGTGGAGTTCACCGACAGGAAGGGCAGGACGCGGGCCGTCATGCCCGCGCCGGTGATGTGGGACTCCACGGTCGACAAGGTCTCCGGGGAGCACACCCGCCGGGTTCCGGTGGAGATGGAGGTCGTCCAGCGCGGGGGTTCCATCGATCTGGTGGTCACGCCCGACGCCGAGTTCCTCGCCGATCCGGAGACCAAGTACCCGGTGGTCGTGGATCCGTCGACATCGGCACTGGCCAACGTCTTCGACACCTACGTCCAGCAGGGGGAGACCCGGGACTGGTCGACGGACGTCGAGCTGGACCTCGGAAACCCGGGAACCACGAACAGCAACGGGACGCCTCGCACCGCGCGTTCGTTCATCACGTGGAACACCTCTCCGATCCGCGACGCGCTGGTCATGGACGCGAAGCTCTCCCTCTGGAACTTCCACTCCGGCAACACCGACTGCAAGGCGCAGCCGTGGGAGGTCTGGCGGACCGGCGCCGCCTCCACGTCCTCACGCTGGACCGCGCAGCCGACCTGGACCGCGCGGAAGGCCACGTCGACCCAGACGCGTGGCAACCCGGCGTGTACGTCCGCTCGCTGTGAAGAAAGAGTGGAGATCGAGCTAAAGCCCGAAATTGTCGTAATAGTGTCCGATCGTACTCGATCCGAGGTGCCTTGCCTGTGAGAAAAAGGAAGATCGCCGGAATTGCATTCGGTGCATTGTTCTTCGCGGCCAGCGCCCCCGGTGTCGCGTTTGTCATGGACTACGCTCCCGAGTGGGTCTTCGGCGTCTTCATGTTCGGGTCTCTTCTTCTCGGGCATAAGTACTATCGTCTTGTCTGGGTTGATGACCTGGGAGACTTCGGACTTCCTGTGGAGGAGACCTTGACTGTCGAAGATATCGAGCGGAACGCTGCGAAGATTCAGAACCTGCTCTCTCTGATTACTGAAAGAGACTTCTCTGAAGGGCGGTACAGCTTGGGGTACCGGCGGGAAGATGTTGATGATTTCCTTCGGCGTCTTGCTGTCTACCTTGATCAGGGTGGGCCCGCAATCTCGACGTCATGGATCCGCCGCAAACAGTTTCCTTGGGCTGTGCGAGGCGCAGGATATCGCCAGGAGGATGTCCAAATCCTTCTTGCCCGGATAGCAAACGACATCGACTACATCATTGCTTCTGGTGCTCGGGATTCCCGCTAGTCGGCAGGCTCTTTTCTTCAGGTGGGAGGTGCGGTGGACGCGGAGGACTGGGGGCTGGTGGCGCTGGCGGTAATGGCGCTGGTAGGCGCCTATTCGCGGGTGGGTCAGCCATGGGCGTGCAAGCTCATCCTTCCTGCCGGACTCATCGGGGTCGTGATGGTCGGATCTGTTGCCGCGGCAGATGGGTCGAGCGCTTATGTGTGGCCGTTCGTCTTGATCGTGGTCGGCGGGATGGTCGATGGGCTTTGGATATCCGGAGTTTGGCGCCCATCTGCCCGGCGGCAGGGCTCCGGGCCCCAGTCTCGGCTGGGGATGGATAAAGGGCGAAGGCGGCGCAAGGCAAAAGGAGGCGGCAGGTGAGATGGCCGAGGCGGCGGAAATCACAACTTGAGCGCGTGCTGGTGAAGGGGCCCTGGGGCGAGACGCAGGCGGCGAAGCAGTTGAGGGGGAGTGGCCTTGAGGTCGAACTCAACGCCCTTGAGGCTGCGCTTACGGGTCTGCTGGGTGCGCAGAAGCCTCATGAGAGACGGCGTGGTGAGGAAGTGGTTCGCGAGTGCTTCGAACTGGTTGACGAGGTGCTGGCCCGGCTTCCAGAGAGCAGTGAGCTTTCATCCCTGCGCGAGTACATTGATAGCTTGCGGGAAGCCTGGGGAAATCTTCCGGATGAGCTGTGGTGAGAGCGTATTGCGGAAATTGACGGCTGTCGAGGTCTCGTGCCCTTCAGCTTAGGAGGGGCGGTGTTGATTGGATCTATTCGGAGGTCTGCATCAAGAATGAAACGCGTGTTGATGCGTGCTGACCGGCTGGCTTGCTCGCATCGAGGAATGATGATCCTCTTTCTGTTGATCTTTATGATGGGTACGTCAGATTCGGCTCTCGGGATTGCTGCCGCGGTTACAGTATCCGCAGGCTGGGTCATCCTTGGCCTTGTCGTGAAGAGGTGGGAACGAGATGGGTCGGGCAAGGAGAGGTCGAGTTGAGACCGAGACAGGAAGGGAATCGGCGGCGCTTTTTGGTGCCGGGGTTCTTGTTTTCGTTCTTGGGGTAATTTCCTCTGTCGTCTATGGAGTCGAGGATGGGCAGAGGTTGTTCTTCTGTTCAGCTGTCGTGCTTGGGGTCTCGTGGATCGCAGAGCGGACACGTGGTCGGCGGAAGTGACTTGCGAGAAGTGATTGCAGAGAGGATCAGAGGCGTAGATGGCTGATCCTGCTGCCGCAGGTGTGCTCGATCGATGTGTGGGCGTGGTAGAGACCGCGCCTGTTGCCTTCAGTCAGCTGCTCTACCGGATGATCCTGGGGAGAGTCGAGAGGGGAAGGAGGTCGACGAGCTACCAGGCGGACCTGACTGGCTGGCTTCGGCAAGCGCAGAGGGGCGAATGCACTCCTGGTGACGCCTGCGAGATCTTTTCTCTTTCGGCGGGCGGATGGTGCTTGGTCGCTGCTTCCGGCGTCATGCTCGGTATGCTTCTCGATTTCCTGTTCAAGGTGCCCTTTGATGTGGTTCTTTCCATCTCCCTGTCTGTTCCTCCCGCCTTCGCCCTACTGTCGGGAGTCGAGGCGGTGAGGGCGCGGTCGGCGAGGGACGCCGGGGGGAATCTGCGGAGGTCGAAGAAACGGAGGAAACGGCGGAATTATCGCCCTATGGCGCGTCGGTGGATCGTTGCGGCGGCGGGATCGATGTTTCTGCTGATTTTCTGGGTTCAGATACTGTTCGTGGGGTGAAGAGATAGTGGCGCGCTTGGGTCATCGTGTCGGTAAGAGGCGATGATTCCGAAGGGGCGCCCGAGTCCGGGTGAGGGTGGTCTTGGCTAAGGTAGTTGCTGAGGCGAGTGGCGTGGCCGGCTACAGGCTGACGTTTCTCCTCGTTTTTATTCCTTTTATGCTGGTGAGTGGAATCGACAGGCTTGGTGGAGGGGCGAGCTGGCCATCGTGGCTTTTTGGGCTGATCGAGATCGCGCTGGGTGTCGCGATCTCGGTCGGTGCGGCGAGAGAGATCCGAGTGGGCCGTAGGCGGCGGAGGGAGGCGCGTGCGGAGAGCGGGGGAGTCGACATCTGAGCTGGGTCTGCTGTGTTGCGGCTGCCCGGCCCGGCCGGGCCGGTGCCCGGCGGGGTGACGTGCGTCGCCGCGGGCACCGGCTGGTGGGGTCAGGCGAAGTCGGATTCCTGGTACTCGGCGGCGGAGCCGCTGGCGGTGGCCTCGCGGAGTTCGATGCGGCGGATCTTGCCGCTGACCGTTTTCGGGAGTGGGGCGAACTCCAGGCGTCTGATGCGCTTGTAGGGCGCGAGGCGGGCGCGGCTGTGCTCGAAGAGAGCGCGGGCGGTCTCCAGTCCCGGTTCCCAGCCGGCGGCGAGCACGACGTACGCCTTGGGGACGGTCAGACGGAGGGGGTCCGGTGCCGGTACGACCGCTGCCTCCGCGACCGCCTCGTGCTCCAGGAGCACGCTTTCCAGCTCGAACGGGCTGATCTTGTAGTCGGAGGACTTGAAGACGTCGTCCCGGCGGCCCACGTACGTGAGGTAGCCGTCCGCGTCGCGGGAGGCGATGTCGCCGGTGTGGTAGTAGCCGCCGGCCATGACGTCGGCGGTGCGCTCCTCGTCGCCGTGGTAGCCGACCATGAGGGCCACCGGGCGGTGTGCCAGGCCGAGGCAGATCTCGCCCTCGTCGACGCCCGCCTTGCCGCTGACGGGGTCGACCAGTTCCACGTGGTATCCCGGCATCGGGCGGCCCATCGAGCCGTCGCGGACCGGCTGGCCCGGCGGGTTGGCGATCTGGAGGGTGGTCTCCGTCTGCCCGTAGCCGTCCCGGACGGTGAGGCCCCACGCCTCCCGGACCGTCTCGATGATCTCCGGGTTCAGCGGTTCCCCGGCGGAGACCGCCTCCCTCGGCGGCTTCCGCAGCCGGGAGAGGTCCGCCTGGACGAGCATCCGCCACACCGTGGGTGGCGCGCAGAACGTCGTCACGCCGCCGTGGTCCATCTGGCGCATCAGCGCGGCCGCGTCGAAGCGCTGGTAGTTGTGGACGAACACCGTCGCCTCCGCCGTCCACGGCGCGAAAAGGCTGGACCACGCGTGCTTGGCCCAGCCGGGCGAGGAGATGTTCAGGTGCACGTCGCCGGGTTGGAGGCCGAGCCCGTACATGGTCGTCAGGTGGCCGACGGGGTAGGAGACGTGGGTGTGCTCGACCAGCTTCGGCTCCGCCGTCGTGCCGGAGGTGAAGTAGAGGAGCAGGGTGTCGTCGGCGCGGGTGGGGCCGTCGGGGGCGAAGTCGGTG
>NZ_WMLF01000363.1 GCF_014156695.1 Streptomyces durbertensis
GGATCAGCCCGTGCCGGGGCGGCGGGAGGGCAGCACGCCGGAGCGTCCCGGCTCGGTGCGCGGACGGGCCGGGCCGGTGGTCCGCGCCCGGTCCCCGTCGCCGGACCGGCGGGCGGCCGCCGCCTTGCCCTCGGCCAGCTCCGCGATGCGGGCACCGGCCCGGCGGGCCTCCAGGTGCAGACGACCGACGTTCGCCCGGGGCTCGGCGAGCACCGTCAGCACGGCCGTGGGACCGGCCGCGTACGTGGCGACGTAGCCGTGCTCGCCGCGTACGACAAGCTCCTGGAAGGCGCCCCGGCCGGTGGCGTCGGTCACCCGCAGCGCCACGCCGAGCGCGGCGGCGGTGAGCGCCGCCAGTCCCTCCGGCTCGACACCGCCGGTGTCCTGGGCGAGCACCAGCCCGTCGACGCTGGCCGCGAGCGAACCCGTCAGATGCGGGACACGGGCGCGCAACCGCCTCAACTCGTCGAACACCTCGGGCTCCACAGCCATCATCTGCCTCCTCCCGGCACGCTGTCTGAGGGCACGTCTCATGACGGCGCGAGACGTTCCTCGCGGTCGTGGTGCGCAGGACGGGATCTCACAGCTTCTCCTCCAGGGCGTCTCGTAGTCGGCGGAGCAGTTCCACGTCCGGATCGGTGACGACCGCGTGGAGTCGGACAGGGTTCTTCTCTGTTGAGCGGCGGGGCGACAGTCCGGCGGGCGACGGCACGGCGGGCGACGGGACGGCGGCGCCCGCCGAGGCCGGTGCCGCCGGCGGGACGCGCGGCGGCGGCGTGGCGGGGGGCGGGGTCGCCACCCGGCCGGCGGCGGCCAGCCGCCGCACGTCCACCAGGGTGTGGAAGGCCGGGCGGCCCAACTGGCGGGCGATCGCGTACGGCGTGCGCGTCCCGTCCGCGAGTTCGAGCACGTCCCGCTGGCGGCGCGGCACCCGGCCCCGGCCCGGACCGGTCGACGGCTCGGGGAGCCGCCTCACCGGCGAGGTGTCGACCGCCGGATGCGGCCACAGCCGGTCCAGCAGGCGTCTCCGCCGCCGCACCTCCCGCTCCACGGCCCCCGCCGGCACCGCCCGGATGGGCCCCAGCCAGTGCCCGGCGCCCGCCCGGAACCTCACCGCACCCGGCGACGCGTCGAGCACGAAGAACGCCGCGTCGAAGAGCGCGAAGAGGTGGCAGATCTCCAGCTCGCCGCGGGAGAGCCGGCCGCTGTCGACCAGCCGGCGCGCGATACCGCCGCGCGCGCCGCCGTCCCGCACCGCCTGCTGCCAGCAGTCCGCCGCCAACCGGCCTCCGCGGGCGAGCAGTTCGTCCAGCCCGGGCGCGGCCGAGGACTCCGCGTGCACCACCTCGCCGTCGGTCAGGTAGACCGCGCCGACGTCGCTGTAAAGCACTCCCGTCGCCCGGTCGGCCGCCAGCCGTCGCAGGCTGGGCATCCCGTCGGTTGTCGTGCCGCCGTCCGTGCGTGTTGTCATGTCAACACCAGCCGTTCGGCCAGGGCCCGCAGTCGTAGCCGGGCCAGCGCGAGGTTGCCTTCTTCCGGGTCCAGCCAGAGGTAGAGGAACACCGTGCTGTCGATGCCGGTCTCGACGAACCGCAGCAGATGGAATCCGTTGCGGGCGCTGACGATCACGTCCTCGACACCTGGACCGTCATCCGGCCCGCCCTCGCCGAACGACGGCTGCTCGGCCGCCATCCTGGCCAGCTCGGCGGTCTCGGCCGCCGACGCCTCGTGGTCACCGGCCGGTGACTCGCCGACGGTGCCCAGCGCGAGACCACTCGTCCAGTCGACCACGGCGGCGCCACGCGCGCCGGGCAGGACCATGGCCTCAAGCAGGCACTCGTCGATTCCGGGCACGCCAGATCCCCTCCCTCACCGGCCCCACCTCGGCGCCGGTGAGCAAGAAGTTACGCAACGTGGCGCCGATGTGGGTGAGTTCGGTTGTTCTGCCCCGAGCGGCTCGCGCAGGTACTACGCTTCGCCGCGCACATCCTCGGGGCACTTGCCCCGCGCATACCGCCCGGTGTCGCGCTGACCGGTCGACCCGGGCGGCGGTGGCGGTCGCTCGCCGGCCGCCCTCAGCGCCGCCACCAGCCGCTCCCTGGCCGCGAGTTGTTCCGCGAGACGCGCGTCGAGTACGGCCAGTCGCCGCCGCGCCACCTCCAGTCCCGCCGGTGACGGCGGCGCCGCCGCGACGTCCCCGTCGAGGCACGGCAGGAACCTGCGGACGTCCTCCAACGTCAGCCCCGCCGCGAGGAGATGCCGGATGTTCCGCACCCGGACCACCGCGTGACCGTTGTACACCCGATAGCCGTTGGCGGCCCGCTCGCTGACGAGCAGACCGGCCGCCTCGTAGTGCCGGAGCGCGCGCGTCGACGCGCCCGTCTCCGCAGCGAGTTGACCGATCCGCACTGTCCGTCCCCCTTCCTGTCCCGTCCCCCTTCCTGTCGCTTCCGCGCGCGATGGGGGCGCGCGGCGGACGGCACGCGCCCACTGGCGGTCGAGGCCTCAGGCGACCACCGCGCCGCCGTCCACCGGCAGCACCACCCCGGTGACAAAGCCCGCCCCCGGCTCGCACAACCGGGTCACCGCCCAGGCGACCTCCGCGGGGTCCGCCAGCCGTCCGAGCGGGGTGTGCGCGAGCTGCCAGCGGCGCACCTCCGCCAGCTCCGCGGGCGACATCCCCGCGTGCCGCCCGACGGGCGTCTCCACCGCTCCCGGCGCGACCGCCACCACCCGCACCCCGCGCGGCGCCAACTCGACCGCCCAGCTGCGTGTCAGCACCTCAAGCGCGCTCTTGGAGGCCGCGTAGCCGGCGTTCCCGGGCCAGGCTCGCTGACCCACCGACGTCGTGACGTTGACAACCACCCCGCCCGCCGCCTCCAACGCCGGCAGCGCGGCCTGCGTCAGCAGCGCGGGAGCCACCAGGTTCGTCCGGAACTGGTCTTCGAGCCCGGCCGCCGTCAGCGTCCCGAGCCGCTCCCGCACCACCACGCCCGCGTTGTTCACCAGCACGTCGAGCCGCCCGTGGCGCTCCACCACCGTCCGCACGACACGCTCCGGCTCGCCATCCCCCGTGACGTCGGCGACCAGCGCCTCGACGCCGGGATGGCCGTCGGCGGTGCCGTGCAGCGGCTCCGCGCGGCGGCCCACCACGACCACCCGCGCGCCTTCCCGCGCGAAGGCCCTCGCCGTCGCCCGCCCGATGCCCGAGCCGCCGCCGGTCACCAGCACCGTACGCCTGAAGTCGTCCGTGATCGCCATGCCGCCGATGCTCCGACCCTGACGCCGGTGTCATGGTCAAACCGGGGAGGCCACGGCGCCGACGCGCCCGCCCGGAACGGCTACTCGCCGGCCGTGCGCAGGCCCAACGGCGCGGCGATCTCGGCCGCCATCACCTCACCGGCCTCCCGCTCCAACTCGCCGTCGTCACTTACGGCGTCGCTGTCCGTGTCCAGGCCGTCCAGCTCCGCCAGCGGCGTGTTCAGCCGCACGTGCGCCACCAGCGACTGCAGCGCGCGCAGCGCCGCCGACGCCGTCGGCCCCCAGTTGGAGAGGTAGGAGAACTGCCACCACCACAGCGCCTCCGACACCCGGCCGGCCCGGTAGTGCGCCATGCCGTGCCGCAGGTCCGTCAGCACGTCGGCGAGGTCGTCGGAGATCCGGCAGGCCACCGGCGCACTGCGCGGCACGTACGGGTCGAAGACCTCGGAGTAGACGTCCACCGGCTCCAGCAGTTGCCCCAGCCGCTCCCGCAACTCGTCGACGTCCGGCTCCGGTCCGATGTCCGGCTCGTAGCGCTCCTCCGGGACGATGTCCTCGTGCGCGCCCAACCGGCCACCGGCCAGGAGGAGTTGCGACACCTCCAGCAGCAGGTAAGGAACAGCGCTGTCCGGCTCGTCGCCCTTGGCGACCTCGGTCACGGCGAGGATGAAACTCTCGACCTGGTCCGCGATCTGCACGGCGAAGTCGTCCGGGCTGGCCGTGCTCACGTGGCGGACACCGCCCTGCTCGGCGAGCACGCCCGCGCCCTCGATGACTGTCTCGGTGTCGGTCTCAGACATCAAGCAACCTTCTCCCCTCGAAGGCACGGCCCAGCGTGACCTCATCGGCGTACTCCAAGTCTCCCCCGACAGGGAGACCACTGGCCAGCCGTGTGACCTTCAAACCCATCGCGGACACCATCCGGGCCAGATACGTGGCCGTCGCCTCGCCCTCCAGGTTCGGGTCCGTGGCCAGGATCAGCTCCGTCACCGTGCCGTCCGCCAGCCGCGACAGCAGCTCCCGTATCCGCAGGTCCTCCGGCCCCACACCCTCGATCGGGCTGATCGCGCCGCCGAGCACGTGGTAGCGCCCCCGGAACTCACGCGTCCGCTCGATCGCGACGACGTCCTTGGGCTCCTCCACGACGCAGATCACCGTCGTGTCACGCCTCGGGTCCAGACACACCCGGCACTGCTCCTCCTGCGCCACGTTCCCGCAGACCGAACAGAACCTGACCTTCGCCTTCACCTCGGTCAGCACGTGCGCGAGCCGCCGCACGTCCGTCGGATCGGCCTGGAGGACGTGGAAGGCGATGCGCTGCGCGCTCTTCGGGCCGATGCCCGGCAGCCTGCCCAACTCGTCGATGAGGTCCTGGACCACACCCTCGTACATGACCGCCGACTCCTTCTCCTGCCGTACCCAATCCGGCCCTACCAGAAATGCCGGACGACCGTCCGCCCCGCCCGGCGGCCGCCGCGACCGCCACGGCGGACGGCCCCGGCCCGCCGAACCGCGACGGACGCCCCCTGGAAGGGCAGCCCCTAGAAGGGCAGCCCCGGCATGCTGCCGCTGAGCCCCTGCGCCAGCGGGCCCAGCTTCTCCTGCTGGAGCCGCTGCGCCGCCGCGTTCGCGTCGCGGACGGCGGCCAGGACAAGATCCGCCAGCGTCTCGGTGTCCTCCGGGTCGACCGCCTTCGGATCGATCTCCAGGCCCTTCAGCTCCCCGGAACCGGTCACCGTGGCCTTCACCAGGCCACCGCCCGACGAGCCCTCCACCGGCGTCTCGGCCAGCTCCTGCTGCGCCGCCGCGAGGTCCTGCTGCATCTTCTGAGCCTGCTGCAGCAACTGCTGCATGTCGGGCTGCCCACCACCGGGAAACACGGCTCGCTCGCTCCTGAACTCGGGATCAACGTCCACGGCGGCCCGACCCCGGCGCGACCCGCGCACCCGTCGAGGACCCCGACGGGCCGCGCCCCCGGAGGGGCCACCGAACCCGAGCCTACGCGGTCCGCACCGCCCCCGGGCGCTCACTCGTGGTTGATCTCCTCGATGACCGTGGCCCCCAGCTCGCGGATGATCAGGTCGTGCCCGGACAGCACGGACTCGTCCAGATCGGGGTCGTCCTCCTCCGGGATGTCGTCCTCGACCGACACCACGGGTCGCGGCGCAAGATCCGCCGCCGGCCCGTCCGGCCCGGACGGCCCCCGCTCCCCGGCACCGCCGGGACCACCGCCGGCC
>NZ_WMLF01000364.1 GCF_014156695.1 Streptomyces durbertensis
GGAGTGGTCGGTGGCGGGGGCGAGTTGGTAGCGGGTCTCGTGTTCGACGCCTTCGTGGACGCCGGTGACGCACCAGGACACGTGGTCGTGCACGGAGGTGCGTTGGCCGGGCAGCCACACGAGCGCGACGAGGGAGAAGCCGCCGTCGGGTTCGGCGTGCAGGACGTGCTGCCGGTAGCTGGTCGGATCGGTGGCGCACTGGCGGTCGGTGAGGAGGTCGGCGGCGCCCAGGTGGGGTGCGAGCCGTTCGCCGACGAGGCGGGCGGTGGCCTCCGGCGGCAGGCCCCGGTCGGCGACCTCGCGCAGTGCGGCGACGAGCGTGCCGAGGCGCTGGGTGCCGGGCGGGATCGTGGCGGTGGCGTGGTGTGGGGACCGGGTCATACCGTGCA
This sequence comes from Streptomyces durbertensis, assembly GCF_014156695.1. Taxonomy (GTDB): domain Bacteria; phylum Actinomycetota; class Actinomycetes; order Streptomycetales; family Streptomycetaceae; genus Streptomyces; species Streptomyces durbertensis. Next base: position 390 of record NZ_WMLF01000364.1, read on the forward strand.
GCGTCCGACCGTACTGCCATCACGTCCAACGAGGGTTTCTAGGGGTTACCCAAGATCCCGCTTATGGGACGGGGCTGCGGCGCCTAGGGGGTGTCTTCAAATGTCACGCCCACATCAGGAGCGAGGCGAGGGTGACGGCTGCGTGGTAGGACTCGATGGTCTTGTCGTAGCGGGTGGCGATGCCGCGCCATTGCTTGAGGCGGTTGAAGCACCGTTCCACGACGTTGCGCCGCTTGTAGACCTGCGTGTCGAAGACTGGCGGACGCCCGCCCCGGCTGCCGCGCCGGAGCCGGTTGCGGACCTGATCGGCGCGCTCGGGGATCGTGTGGCTGATGCTGCGGCGCCGCAGCCAGGTACGTATCGCCCGGGAGCTGTAGCCCTTGTCTCCCAGCACATGGCTGGGCCGGACCCTGGGGCGGCCCGGGCCGAGGCGAGGCACCCGGACGGCTTCCATCACGGTCGTGAACTGGGTGCAGTCGTTGGTGTTGCCGCTGGTGACGACGGAGGCAAGTGGACGCCCGAGGGCATCGCACACAAGGTGGATCTTGCTGGTCAGGCCGCCCCGGGATCGTCCGAGACCGGGGCTGCGGAGCCCCCTTTTCGTGCCCCCGCGGCGTGCTGGTGGGCGCGGACGATGGTGGAGTCGACCGACACCAGCCAGTCGATCTCCCCGGCCGCATCGGCTTTGGCCTGGGCGGCCTGGAGCATCCGCTCGAAGGTGCCGTCCAGCGCCCACCGGCGGAAACGGGTGTGCAGCGTCTGCCACGGTCCATACCGCTCAGGCACATCCCGCCAGGCCGAGCCCGTCCGGAACTTCCACACGATCCCGTTGAGCACGGTCCGGTCGTCCAACCGCTTCCGCCCCCGCAAGGACACAGGCAGCAGCGGACGAACGAACTCCCACTCCTCGTCAGACAGTTCATGGCGACGTGTCACCCGACCATGATCCACCACTCGACATCATTTGAAGACACCCCCTAGGCTGCTGGGAGGGACCCGGGCGGCTGCCCGGCGGTCGGGGCCTGACACCCGGCGCAGGCGGGAACGCGGGCCGTTCCGGGTTCCACCCGGCAGCGCCGCGCACCTGGGAGGTACGGGCAGATGCTGACCACAAGCCACCTCGCCGGCTCCCCGAACTGGCTCGATCTGGCCAGCCCGGACGTCGCCGCCTCGGCCGCGTTCTACGGGGAGGTCTTCGGCTGGACGTCCGAACCCGGTGGCCCGGACCCGGACGGTCTGCGGCTGCTGAGGCTGCACGGCCGCACGGCGGCCGCCGTCCGCCCGCTCGCCGCGCACGACACCGGGCCGGCGTGGACGGTGTACTTCTCCACCCCCGACGTGGACGCCACGATCGCCGCCGCCCGGGAGGTCGGCGGCACGGTGCGGGCGGGCCCCGCGGCGGGGCCGGGAGGCAGCCTCACCGCGGCGCTCACCGACCCCGCCGGCGCGGACTTCGCGCTGTGGCAGCCGGGCGACCTGCTCGGTCTGGACGTCGTGAGCGAGCCGAACGCGCTGTGCTGGGTCGAGCTGTACACCACGGACGGCGAGGCAGCCGGCGCGTTCTACCGGGCGCTGTTCTCGTGGGCACTGCACCCGGCGCCGATGGCGGAGGTCGAGTACAGCGTGCTCGCGCCGTTCGGCGGAGGCGTGGAGGACGGCTTCGGCGGCCTGTTCGAGCTGCCGGGGGAGGAGCAGGCCCCGGAAGCCGGGCCCGAGTGGCATCCCTACGTCGCGGTGACGGACTGCGACGGCGCGCTGAACGCGGCGGTCAAGCAGGGCGCGGCCACGCTGGTCCCGCCGATGGACCTGCCGGACGTGGGGCGGATGGCGATGTTCGCGGACCCGGTGGGCGCGGTGTGCGCCGTCATCACCCCGCAGGAGCCGGGCGGCCGGTGACGCGTGCGGCGACCGGGCGGAGGGCCGTTGTCAGTGCCGTCTGCCACGATGGCGGCAGCCGAGGTTGTCCAGCAGACGAGGCCGGCGCGAGGCCGACGAGAGGGTGTGGCGATGCGGGAGAAGCAGCAGCTCAAGGAGGAGGAGTTCCCGCGTCTGGCGGACCCGTACCGGCGGGAGCTGCTGGCGCACTGCTACCGCATGCTCGGTTCGGTGCACGACGCGGAGGACCTCGTCCAGGAGACGTACCTGCGGGCGTGGCGCGCCTACGACAACTTCGAGGGCCGCTCCTCGATGCGCACCTGGCTGCACCGCATCGCCACGAACACCTGCCTGGACGCGCTGGAGAGCCGGAAGCGGCGGCCGCTGCCGACGGGCCTGGGCAGCCCCAGCTCCGACCCGTCCGACACCCTGGCCCAGCGCACGGAGGTCGACTGGCTGGAGCCGGTCCAGGACGCCATGGTCGGTGCCGGGGGCGGCGACCCGGCGACGATCGTGACGTCGCGGGAGAGCATCCGGCTCGCGTTCGTCGCGGCCCTGCAGCACCTGCCGCCGCGCCAGCGCGCGGTGCTGCTGCTGCGGGACGTGCTGCGGTGGAAGGCCGCCGAGGTCGCCGAGCTGATGGAGACGAGCACGGCGTCGGTGAACAGCGCCCTCCAGCGTGCCCGCGCCCAGCTCAAGCAGGTGACGCCGACGGAGGAGTCGGTGAGCCGGCCCACGACGGCGGAGCAGCGGGAGCTGCTGGAGCGGTACGTGGTGGCGTTCGAGCGCAAGGACATCGCGGCCATCGTCGACCTGTTCACCTCCGACGCCGTCTGGGAGATGCCCCCCTTCCTCAGTTGGTACCGGGGTCCCGCCGACATCGGCGAGCTCATCCGCACGAGCTGCCCCGCCGGTCCCGGCGACATGCGGCTGATACCCGCCGAGCTGAACGGCCAGCCCTCGTTCGCGCTGTATCTGCGGGAGGGCGGCGACGGGCCCTTCCAGCCGTGGAACCTGCACGTGCTCACGCTGCGGGAGGGCGCGGTGTCCCACGTGGTCGCCTTCTTCGACCGGGCCCTGTTCGACAAGTTCGGTCTCCCGGCGGAGATACCCGCCTGAGCCGCACCCCGCCGGACGGGGTCGCCGGCGGGGGCGTCCAAGAGCGTCGGTGGGGAGGAACACCGGGTATGGACACCAGGATGCTGCGTGCGGTGGGTGCCGCCACCGCCCTTTACGGACTTGCCGTCACCGCCCGGCCGGAGGTGCTGGCCCGGCCCTCCGGTCTCACCGACCAACACGGCCGGGTCGCCGAGCACACGGCCGTCTCGCTGCGCCCGCTGGGCTGGCGGGACGCCGCGAGCGGGGTCGCGATGCTGTGCGCGCCCTCCGCGTCGGCGATGCGCCTGGCCGCCGCCGTACGGCTGGCCGCCGACTTCGGCGACGGCGTGCTGCTCGCCGCCACCCTGCCGCGCGACCGTAGGTTGAAGGCGGTCGCGATCTCGTTCGGCTGGGGCGCGCTCACGGTGGTGGGCCTGGCCCGCCGGGGTACCGGCGGCCGGCGGAGCTGAGGCGCGACGCGGCCGAGGGCCCGCGCGGGGGACCGCCCCGCGCGGCGAGCGCCCGCGCCGGGCGCGGTGGAGAGGCAGGTAGGTCAGTGGAGCACCATCCGCCGAGGCTGTACGTGACGCCGGACGAGCCCCGGGCGCTGGTCCTGCTGCTCCACGGCGGCCGGGCGCACGGTCTGGAGCCGCCCTCGGCGCTCAACCTGCCCTCCAGGCGGATGCGGCCCTTCGCGACCACCGTGACCCGCGCGGTCGACGTCCCCGTCGCGGTCGCCGAGGTGCGCTACCGGCACCGGGGCTGGAACGGCGACCGGGCCGATCCCGCGCGGGACGCGCGCGCCGCCCTGGAGACGCTGCTGGAGACGTACGGGCCGCTGCCGGTGGTACTGCTCGGGCACTCGATGGGCGGCCGCGCCGCGCTGCGCCTCGGCGGTCACGAGGCGGTGCGCGGGGTGGTCGCGCTGGCGCCCTGGTGCCCGGACGACGAACCGACCGCGCACCTCGCCGGCCGGCCCGTCGTCCTGCTCCACTCCGACCAGGACCGGATGACCGACCCCATGGCGTCGTGGCGCTTCGTCGGGCGGGCGAAGGCCGCCGGGGCGCGGGCCTGCGGGGTGGAGATCACCGGCAGCGACCACGCGCTGCTGCGCCGCGCGACGGTCTGGCACGACCTGGTGGGCCGCGTGGTGCGCGGCGTCCTCGACCCCGCCCGGATGCCGCCGGAGGTCACGGCCGCGTGCGCCGCCCCGGCGGAGGCCGGCTACCGGCCGCTCCTGCCCACCGACCTCGCGACCGGCTGACCACGCGACGCGCTGGTCAGCACACGCGGAACTCGTTGCCCTCCGGGTCACCCAACACTCAGGACCAGACGTTCTGGAGTGGCGACATGGGCATATCTACGCAGGTCAAGGCTGGTACCGGGAACTCGTTGCTCCCCAAAGGGAGCGTGACGACTACCCGGAACCCCCTCGCTGGCACGGTCTACACCGAGACGCTTCGGGGCGTGCGGTGCGTCCGGCTGTCCGTAGTCACCGACGAGACCAACAGCCCCGACCGGCGGCGCGAGGCAGATGACATGGCGGCGGCATCCCTCGGTATCAGCTTCGGCGAGGGTGACGCGGTGCGCGAGGGCCGCAGACCTGGACGTGAGCGCGTCCAAGGTGGCCCCGTTCGACCGCCCCCGACTCGGCGGCTGGCTTGCCCGTCCGGCGCCTCCGCTCACCAGTCGGCCAGTGGGTGCGGATCGGCCGAGTCGACCGTCACCTGGAAGTCCTATGCCATGCCCCGACCGTACCGACGGCCACCGACAGCCGCCCGCCGACGGCCCCGGCCGGGTGGCGTCGTCCCGCCCCCGGGGGAGGGACACGCCCCCACCTCGCCGGCACCGGCGCTAGGCGAGCGGCCGCCCCGTGGCGGTCTCCGGGGGCATCTCGGGCTCCCGGCCGCCCATGTCCAGGCGGAACGGCGGATACCGGTCCGTCATCAGGACCGCGTACACGTGCACCCGGAACATCCAGCGCACCAGCCCCATGAGGAACGCGAAGAGGTGCCGCGGATACCGCCCCGTGAACAGCAGCACCACCACGGCGATCAGGGTCAGGACACCCAGCAGGCTCACCGACCAGGCGCCGCCCGCCGACCCGCCCCCCTCGTACTGC
>NZ_WMLF01000365.1 GCF_014156695.1 Streptomyces durbertensis
GGTCACGGGAGGGAAGGAGTACAGGTCCGAGTCGTGGGAGACGCGGCCCCGCCAGGCCCGCAGTACCAGGTCCAGGCGCTCGTCCAGGCCGGCGTGCCAGTAGCCGCTGCCGCCGCCGACCGCGTCGTAGTCGACCAGCGGCATGCCCCGTCCGGCTCCGAGGCGGAAGCGGCCCTCCGACAGGTGTTGCAGCAGCGCCGTCTGCTCCGCCACGTGCAGCGGGGAGTGCAGCGGGGAGTGCAGCGGCAGCAGGGTGACCGCCGTGCCCACCTGGACCCGTCGGGTCCTGCCCAGAGGGAAGGGACGCGGGCGCCAGGGCCGACGAGCAGAGCGAGGCGTCGGAGACGTGATGCGCGGTCACCCACAGGTCGTCGACATCGGTTTCCTCGACGCGCTCGGCAAGCGCCAGGGCGGCGGCACCCACGGCGCGGTCCGGCTGCGTGCCGTGCCGGTTGGTGGTGAGGAGCACACCCAGCCGTGTCTGCGCAGTGGCGGACATTCCGTGGTACCTCCAAGTCGGGCGAGGGGTCGAGGGCGGGCGGAGCGTGGGAGCGAGCGGCGGCCACCCCGAGCGGCGGCCGCCCCGGGCGGCGGCCGCCCCGGGCGGCGGCCGACAGACGGCTACTCGGCCGAGCGGGCGAAGCGTCGGGCGACCAGCGCCAGAGCGGCAGCACCCACGGCGCACATGGCCAAGAGTTCCAGCACGACCGGCAGTGGGACGCCACCCCAAAACAGACCCGCCGACATCGGGGCTACCGTCAAGAGGCATACGTCGCGCGGCGCAGCGCGTCCACCGCGTAGCTGTACGGGTTGACGAGGGTGAGTGCGTACAGCCAGCCGGGCAGCCCGCCAGAAGTGAACAGCTGGTCAGCAGCCGATCCAGGCGCACTACCGCTTACTGTCGAAGCCCCAGACACCCTCACCGAGGATGACCACGCAGAAACCACCGACCTCGACGAGCACCGGGACCTCACACACGTTCTCCCTCATGTTCCCACCCACAACCAACAACCTCCTTTTGCGTCATCCGACGGGTTCGCACGCTGGAACCGTTGCCGGCTCAGTGTTCCTGCGCGCGACAGTCCTGGCCGCGATCCACGCGGTGAGTGCTACCGCGAGCCCGGTGGGGACGAGCGCCCACGCCACGAGGGAGGCGGGGGCGGTGCCCGCGGTGAGGAGTGCACCGCCGAGGGCTGCGCCGACGGCGGAGCCGAGGTACATCGCCGCCATCTGGAACGCGATGATCGGCATCGCCTGTCCGGGCCGGTCCGCGGTGAGTGCCTGTTGCAGCGTCGGCACGCTCGCCCAGCCGGCCGCGCCCCAGGCCGCGGCCGCGATCAGCCACACGATCGGCGAAGAGGAAAGCCACACCGCAGCAAAGCTCAGCGCCAGCAGGGCGGGCAGCCCGACCAGCATCGGCTTGGGGCCGTAGTGATCGAGTGGCTTGCCGATCAGCGCAGAGCCGGTAACGCCGCCGATGCCCCATGCCCAGACCAGGGCGAAGCCCAGGCCCGCGAGCCCTCGATCCTCGGCCATGGGAAGCAGGTAGGTGTAGAGCCCCAGGCTTGCGACGCCCAGCAGGAAGGCCGCCACGACGCCGACGCAGGTCCGGCTCGATCGCAGCACCGTGAACGCGGACCCGCCCGCCGCTGCGTCGAGACGTGGGAGCGTCTTCGCGCGGAAGGCCAGCGCCGCCATGCTGACCACGCCGATGAGCACGACCAGGGCCATGGTCCAGCGCCACCCGGCACTCTGGCCGATGATCATCCCGACCGGCACACCCGCGACGGTGCCAGTGGACAGCCCGAAGGTCACCAGGGACATGGCGCGGCCCCGCTCGTGGTCGGCGACCGTCGCGGCAGCCGTCGCCGTCGCCACCGCAGTGAGGACGCCCGCGCCCACCCCCGCGACGACCCGGGAGGCCAGGAAGACCTCGATGCCCGGCGCGACCGTGGTGATGAGGTTGCCCAAGTTGAACACCCCGAGCGCGATCAGCAGGGCGCGGGCGGTGCTGTGGCGGGTGAGTCTTCCTGACAGCAGGGGACCGGCGACTGCGTACGCGGCCGTGAACGCCGCGACGCCCAGGCCGACCATCGCCGCCGTGGTCGTCAGGGAGTCGGCGATGGACGGAAGCACGCCCGCCAGAACGTAAGCGTCGATGCCGAGCGCGACCGCGGCAACGACGAGGGGCCACACTTTGCGGATCATGCGTCAGTCTCCCCCTCGTCGCCGGCGCTCCCGTAGGCGGTGAGCACCGTGCCGAGCAGCCCCGGGAAACGCGCCTCGAGATCCTCCTCGCGCAGCTTGATCATGCACTTGCGGCCCTCGGCCCGGACGAAGACCACCCCGGACTCGCGCAGCAGACTCGTGTGGTGGGTCAGGGTCGAGCGCGGCAGGTCGGGGCCGAGATTGATGCTGTCGACCTCACCCTGCTCGGCGAGCATCCGCACCATGTTCAGCCGCAGCGGCTCGCTGAGAGCGAAGAGCACGCGCGCGATCGCGATCTCTCCGGCCTCCGGGTGATGGTAGGTCCGTGGGGGCATGACCCAACTCCAATCGTTCGAGTTTTCTCGCACGATGATAGTTCGAGAAATCCCGCACGATCAAGTCGACCGAGGTGAACCACACAGGGCCGCCCTCGTCGGGCAACCACCCCGGCCTCCGAGACGCACCGCGACCATCCCCGAGGTCGCGGCTCAGGGCCGTGGCGGGAGGAGGGCGAGGAGGAGGGCGATGTCGTCGGGACGGTCGGTGGCGCGGCGGGCCTCGCCGACCAGGCGGTCGGCGAGCTCGTCGAGAGAGGCGGCCGCCGTGTGCGCCAGACGGGTACGCAACGCGTCGATACCGTGCTCCACATCCTCCCCTGGTTCTTCCACCAGCCCGTCGGTGTACAGGGCGAGCAAATCACCGGGGGCGAAAGGGAAGGTGAGGGCGGGGTACTCGGCGTCGGGGAGAACACCGAGCAGGATGCCGCCCGGCGCGTCCACCACCTCCGTTCTGCCGTCGGGGTGGCACAGGACCGGCGGGAGGTGGCCGGCGCGGACCATCGTGGCCTCACCCGAGGAACGGTCCCACTCGACATAGCAGCAGGACGCGAACAGCCCGGACTCGGCGTCGGCGAGTTGCCGGTTCACACGGCGCATCACTTCCTGAGGAGGCAGCCCCGCACCCGCCAACGCCGCCACCGCACTACGGAGTTGGCCCATGACGGCGGCCGCCGCCACATTGTGACCCTCCACGTCACCGATACACAGCGCCACTCCACGCTCACTGGTGAGCACGTCGTACCAGTCGCCACCGATCTCCATGCCCTGCGTACCCGGAAGGTAACGGGCAGTCACCGCCATGCCCGGCACCTCAGGGAAACGCCGGGGTAGCAGACCACGCTGGAGACCGCGGGCGAGCGCGGACTCCATGTCGAACAGCCGGGCCCGTTCCAGAGCTTGAGCGACGAGGCCACCCAGGGCCGTCAGCGACGCGCGTTCCTCCGCGCCGAAGACCCGCTGCCGGTCGAACCCCAGGATGCAGGAGCCCACCTGACGCCCGGAGGCGATCAACGGAACGAACGCCCAAGCGCTCATCTCGTCCAACGGAATACCGGGGTAGGCGGCGAGCAGCTGCCGCGGAGACTCGAAGAACATCGGCACCCCGTGCGTCAACGCCTGCACGCCGGGCAGCGACGCATCCAGAGCGACACCTTCGAACTCGTCGAGGAAGCCATCCGGGTAGCCGGACTGGCGAGCCAGGAACATCCGACGATCCCGAACGACATAGACCGCCATCTCCCGACCACCGGACAACGGGAGCAACTGATCGACCACCACGTCACACACCTGACCAACCGTCACCGCCTCGGTGAGCACACTCGCCATATGCACGATGTGATACAGCGCACCCGGCCCCGTCGCGGCCGACCCGAACCCCGCGGGCGGCTCGGGCAACTGACCGCCCGGAACTTCGGCATCCCCCGGTGGACCGGCGGGAACGACCCGGCCTGTCAGACCATGCACGTCGGGGAAAAGGTGGAACACGAGGCTCTCACCGGCCGGGTCACGGGCCAGGAAGGACGTCGGCTCCTGGGAGAGCATCGCCGATCGGTATCGGTCCTCGTACGCGGGATCAGACAACCAGGGCACCACATCCCAGGGGTAGCAGCCCAGGAGTTCGTCGCGGACGGTGTGCAGCAGCTCCTCCAGCCGGCGGTTGGCATAGGTCAGCCGCCCGTCCTGGTCGAGGGAGAACACGCCGTCGGGAAGCCGCTCCACAGCCTCCGCCGCAGCGGCGCCCTGCGCGACATCGATGAGCACCCCCACCAGACGGCCCGGTCCGGCACCGTCGGTCCCGTCGCGGACCACCCTGCCCCAGAGTTCGACCGACCTGGGCCGCTCACCGCGGTCCAGCACCCTGAAACGGCGGCCCAGGACCCGGCCGGCACGGTCCGCGTCCTCGACACACGCCTCCAGCTCGTGCCGGTCGTCCGCCAGCACGCGGTAGATCACGCCACTCACCGGGCCCTGGTACTCCCCCGGCCGGACACCAAGAATGGCGCAACACTCACCATCGGCGTTGATCGTCCCGGCTTCCAGATCCCACTGGAAGAGACCGACCCGCACACCGGTGACCGTCTCCCCCGGCAGGCGAACCGCGATCGGCTCCCCGTCGTAGCGCAGCGAGTCGCCGGTGGTGGCGTACCCGGCGAGAGCGGCGCCGAGGCGGTTGACCACCGCGCGTAGCCGTCGCCGCTGCACTCCGGCAGCACCGGCGCCCCCGGCGGCGGCCCGCACCACGAACACCACCGCCCTCACCTCTCCCCCCACCCGGACCGGCACGCACACCGACCCGAACGGGTACGGGAGCGCTGCGGCGAACTGGGGGAACCGCCGGACCCGCTCCCCGGCGTCGCTCAGGAACACCCCGCGTCCGGTGCGGAACGCCTCCGCCGCCGGCAGCCGGCCGCTGATGGGTACCCGCCACCAGGAGCGCACCAGGGAACGGGGCATTCCGGTGACCATGACCAGGACCAGCGAGCGGCCGTCAGCCGAGCGGAGGTAGACCCCACCTCCGTAGCCGCCACCCGCACGTACCGCTTTGACCAGGGCTTTTGCCAGAGACCTCCGGAGTTCCTCGGGGACGGACCACGCAGTCGACGACGGCGACGCCGCGGGCTCGTTCGGGCCGTGCGGAGCCGGGGCCCCCTGCCCGGGTGGCCCGGTGCTCGGCGGGTCGTGTGGCATCGCTGCGCTGGTCCTCCCTGACCTGGACGTGGCGACCCGTGGGTCGCGGGGCCGCGCCCGACGCCGCTGCGGTGTCCGGACGTCCGGGTGGCCGTCCGCTACGGCCCTTCCAGCCTCAGCATCTCCCAGGCGGGGCGGCCCGGCACGGCGAGCGGAAGGGCAAGCGGGGAGGGCGGCGGCCGGTGGCCGGGGTGTGCGGCGTCCGGTGGCCGGGGTGTGCGGCGTTCGGCGGAGC
>NZ_WMLF01000366.1 GCF_014156695.1 Streptomyces durbertensis
CATCCCACCCACCGAACCAAGGGGAAGGCACGGCCGTCAGACGTGAGGGACAACCGAGAGAGCCGACTCCTGCTCGTCCTGCTGGTCGCCGTCGCGTTCGCGCTGATCACGGTCGACCTCCGCGGCGGCGAGCAGTCGCCGCTGGACGGGGCCCGGCGCGGCGCCGCCACGGTGCTCGGACCGGTACAGAACACCGTCGCCGGCGCGGTCGACCCGGTGGGCAACGCCGTGGCCGCCGTCCGGGACTCCGGCAAACGCCACGACCGGCTGGCCGCGCTGGAGCGGGAGAACGCCGAACTCAAGCAGCGGCTCGGCTCCGACGACCGCAACCGCTCCCAGGCCGAGGAACTGGACAAGCTGCTGCGGACCGCCGCCGCCGGCCAGTACGGCGTCAAGGGGGCGCAGGTCATCGCCATCGGCGCGGCCCAGGGCTTCTCCTGGACCATCACCATCGACGTGGGTGAGCGCGACGGCATCAAACGGGACATGACGGTGCTCAACGGGGACGGCCTCGTCGGCCGGGTCACCACCGTCGGCCCCTCCACCTCCACCGTCCTGCTGGCCACCGACCCGGACTTCACCGTCGGAACCCGGCTGGAGAAGAGCAACGAACTCGGCTTCGCCAACGGCCGGGGCGACAGCTGGCTGACCGTGCAGCTGCTCAACACCCGGGCGAACGTCAAGAAGGGCGACCGGATGGTCACCTTCGGCTCCAGCAACAACCGGCCGTTCGTGCCCGGCGTGCCGGTCGGCGAGGTCATCCAGGTGACGCCCTACAGCGGCGACCTGACCAGGACCGTACGGGTCCGCCCCTACGTCGGCTTCAGCAGACTCGACATCGTCGGCGTGGTGGTCGAGGGCCCGCGGAAGGACCCGCGCGACATGGTGCTGCCCGACCCGCCGAAGAAGAAGCCGGTCCCCACCGTGACGGTCACGGTCACCCCGGGAGCCGAGGACGCGGCCGACGGCCAGGACGGCGACGGCCCACAGGCCGACGGCCAGCAGGGCGACGGACCGCCGGACGGGCAGGCCGCGCCACCGGGCCCCGACCAGGACCAGTACCCGGACCAGACCGACGAGCAGGGGGACTGACAGATGCTGCGTTTCAACCGCGTCCTGCTCTCCACCACCCTGGTGATCGTCGCCCTGGTGGTGCAGGTCAGCGTCCTCGCCCGACTGCAACTCCCCGGCGCCACCCCGGACCTGCTGCTGCTCACCGTGCTCGCCCTGGCCCTCGTCTACGGCCACACCAGCGGCGCGCTCATCGGCTTCGGCGCCGGCCTGCTCGCCGACCTCGCGCCGCCCGCCGACCACGCCGTCGGACGTTACGCGCTGGTGCTCTGCCTGGTCGGCTACGCGGCCGGCCTCACCAAGCCGGAGAACGGCCAACACCGCAGCGCCACCGGGCCCATGGTGGTCGTCGCCGTCGCCGCGGTCTCCTCCACCCTGCTCTACGCCGGAGTCGGCGCACTGGTCGGCGACACCGCCGCCCGCCACGTCGGCCTGTGGAGCCTGCTGCTCACCGCCACCCTCTACGACCTGCTGCTGGCGCCCTTCACCGTGCCGCTGATCATGGCGTTGGCCCGCCGCGCCGACCACGACCCACTGGCCGAGAACGCGACCGCCGCCGGTGCCGGCGCCGGCGACAGCCCGCTCGGCTGGATCGGCGGTGGCACCGGCGGCCGACTGGCCCGCGCCGAGAAGCAGCTGGGCAAACCCGGCCGCAACACCAACCTCGGCGGGCGGCGCAACAGCCTGCTCGGCCGCTCGGCAAGGAGATCGGCGGCACGCATCAAGGGTGTCAAGCGGCTGTGACGGAGGTGAGGAAGTGAGCAACATCCCGGAGACGGGCCGGTCGTCGCGTGTCACCATCCGGCTCGTCGCCCTCCAGATCATCGTGTTCTCGCTGCTGCTCACTCTCGGCGGCCGGCTCTGGTACCTCCAGGTCCGCAACGGCGAGGAGTACGAGCGGGAGGCCGCCGGCAACCACGTCCAGCAGGTCGTGCAACCCGCCACCCGCGGCGCCATCCTGGACGCCCGCGGCGTGCCGCTCGCCGACAACGAGACCCGGCTGGTGGTGTCCGCCAGCCGCACCGAGCTGATGAGGATGAAGGACCGGGGCGAGGCCGTCCTCACCCGGCTCGCGGACGTGCTCGACCTCAGCTACCGCGAGGTCGCCGAGAAGGTCCGGCTGTGCGACGCGCAGACGCCGCAGCCGTGCTGGAACGGCTCCCCCTACCAGCCGATCCCGATCACCGACGAGGCCACCACCCAGCAGGCCCTCCAGATCAGGGAACGCGCCGAGGACTTCCCCGGTATCACCGCCGAACCCACCGCCGTCCGCCGCTACCCGGCGCCCTACAAGGCCGGCACCTCCCAGGTGCTCGGCTACCTCTCGCCGGTCACGGACGAGGAGGTCGAGCAGGCCAGGGACACCGACTCGCCGCTGCTGCGCTCGGACCAGGTCGGTCGCTTCGGACTCGAACGCACCTACGACCGCCAGTTGCGCGGCAAGGCCGGGGTGACCCGCTACGAGGTCGACAAGCTCGGCCGGGTCATCGGCGAGGCCGAGGGCGACCGCGCCATGGCCGGGGCGTCCGTGGTGACCAGCATCGACTCCCGCGTGCAGGCCATAGCGGAGAAGCAGCTGGACAAGGCGATGAAGCAGGCCCGAAACGAGGTCGACAAGATCACCGGCCGGCCGTACGAGGCCGACTCCGGCGCCGTGGTGGTGATGGAGACCAGGACCGGGCGCGTCGTCGCGATGGCCTCCAACCCGGACTACGACCCGAACGCCTGGGTCGGCGGCATCTCCGGCAAGGAGTACGCGCGGCTCACCGGCAAGGACTCCAACTTCCCGCTGCTCAACCGGGCCATCCAGGGTCAGGCCCCGCCCGGGTCGATCTTCAAGATCGTCTCCAGCGCGGGCGCGGTCAACGCCGGCTACCCCTTCGACGGCCGGTACAACTGCGGCGCCTCCTACAGCCTCGGCAACCAGACCTACCGCAACTTCGAGTCCACCGGCCACGGCCCGATCAGCCTCGGCCGCGCGCTGGAGGTCTCCTGCAACACCGTCTTCTACGCCCTCGGCCACCAGGAATGGCGCAAGGACGGCGGCATCAACCCCAAGAAGAAGCCCAACGAGTACCTCTACAAGGCCGCCAAGGGCTTCGGCCTCGGCAGCCCCACCGGCATCGACCTGCCCAGCGAGGTCTCCGGCCGCATCCCCGACCGGGAGTGGAAGCAGAAGTACTGGGAGCTGAACAAGAACGCCTGGTGCAAGCAGTCCAACTCGGACGCCGACGACTACGTCACCCGACTGGCCAAGGAGAACTGCGTCGAGGGCATGAACCTGCGCGCAGGCGACAGCATCATCTACGCCATCGGCCAGGGCGACACCCTCGTCACCCCGATCCAGATGGCCACCGCCTACGCGTCCATCGGCAACGGCGGAAAGCTGGTCACTCCCACCGTCGGCAAGGCGGTCATCAGCCCCGACGGCCGGCACATCGAGGAGATCAAGCCGCGCAGCCACGGCAGGGCCCCCGCCGCCAAGCGGACCATCGCCCAGATAGACGAGGCGCTGCTCGGGGTCACCACCCGGGGTACCGCCGCCTGGCGGTTCGGCAACTGGCCGCACGACGACATCCCGATCCGCGCCAAGACCGGTACGGCGCAGGTCCAGGGCAAGCAGACCACCTCGTGGCTGGCGACGTACACCGACGACTACACCATCGTCATGACGATCTCCCAGGCCGGTACCGGCTCCGGCGCCTCGGGCCCCGCGGTACGCAACATCTACGACGCGCTCTACGGCGTACTGCCCGACGGCACGATCGACAGGAAGAAGGCCCTGCTTCCCGAGCCGCAGCGCGAGCTGCCGCGCATCGGGGAGAACGGGGACGTCAAGGCCGAACGCACCAAGAAGTCGATCGTCGCCGAGTGGCGGGACGCGGAGTTCGAGTAGATGAGCATCCACTCCTTCGACACCGCCCGCTTCGAGCGGCCGAAGAGCCTGTGGGCCAGGCTGCGGGCCCGGGACTCCCTGGCCCGCCGCCTGGACTGGCCGCTGCTGCTGTCGGCCCTCGCGCTGTGCGTGATCGGCTCGCTGCTGGTGTGGTCCGCCACCCGCAACCGCACCGAACTCACCGGCGGCGATCCCCACCTCTTCCTCGTCAAGCACGTCATGAACGCGCTCATCGGCATCGCGCTCGCGGCGGTGGTCCTGTGGGTCGGCCACCGCCGGCTGCGCTCGGCCTGGTGGCTGCTGTACGTGCTGGCGCTCATCCTCGTCGCGCTGGTGTACACGCCGATCGGCGCCACCATCAACGGCGAACGGGCCTGGCTGAACCTCGGCGGCGGCTTCTTCCTCCAACCCTCGGAGTTCGCCAAGGTCACCGTGCCGCTGGCGATGGCCGTGGTGCTCGCCGCCAAGGTGGACGCCGGCGACCGGGAACACCCCGACCACCGGACCGTGCTGCTGGCCCTCGTCCTGGCCGCCATCCCGATCGCCGTCATCGCCGACCTCGGCCAGGTCATGGTGCTCGCCGTCATCGTGCTCGGCGTGCTGCTGGCCTCCGGGGCCTCCAACCGCTGGGTGTTCGGACTGATCACCGCCGCCGTCGCGGGCGGCGTCGCGGTGTGGATGCTCGACCTGCTCGACGAGTACCAGATCAACCGGTTCGCCGCCTTCGCCAACCCGGCACTCGACCCTTCCGGCGTCGGCTACAACACCAACCAGGCCCGCATCGCCATCGGCTCCGGCGGACTCACCGGAAAGGGCCTCTTCCAGGGCACCCAGACCACCGGCCAGTTTGTTCCCGAGCAGCAGACGGACTTCATCTTCACCGTGGCGGGGGAGGAGCTGGGCTTCCTCGGCGGAGCCCTGATCATCGTCCTGCTCGGCGTGGTGATGTGGCGCGCCTGCCGCATCGCCATGGAGGCCACCGACCTCTACAGCACGATCATCGCCGCCGGCGTCGTCGCCTGGTTCGCCTTCCAGTCCTTCGAGAACATCGGCATGGCGCTGGGCATCATGCCCGTCGCCGGCCTCCCGCTGCCGTTTGTCTCCTACGGCGGCACCTCGATGTTCGCCGCCTGGATCGCCGTCGGACTGCTCCAGTCCATCCGGATACAACGCCCCCTCTCCGCCTGACCCGGCCGGCCGGACGCTCGGGGCCGGGCGGACGCGGGCACGCCCGGCCGGCCCTGAGCCGTTGCGGGCCGCGCCCGGCGGAACTACCGTCCAGCCATGGTGTCCGTGGTGCGTGAGACCGAGCGCAAGTACACCGCACCGGCCGGTCGCGAACTGCCGGAGATCCCCGACCTGACCGGCGTGGCGGGCGTCGCGGCCGTGCACGACGACGGCGTCCGGACGCTCCACGCCCGCTACTTCGACACCGTCGACCTCCGGCTCGCCCACGACGGCGTCACCCTGCGCCACCGCACCGGAC
>NZ_WMLF01000367.1 GCF_014156695.1 Streptomyces durbertensis
CTCGTCGACCGAGATGCCGAAGTCGGTGGCGAGGCCGGCGAGACCGGTGGCGTAGCCCTGGCCGACCGCGCGGAACTTCCAGGCGCCCTGGCGGCGGTACAGCTCGCCGAGGACAAACGCCGTCTCGGTGCTGGCGTCCTCGCTGTCGAACCGGGCGAGTTCGGCGCCGCCGGCAGCGTCGAGGACCCGCACGTACAGTCCCGGCACCTGGCCGAAGGTGCCGCCGTCGGCGGAGGCGGCGAGCACGACCGTCTCCACCGCGGGCTCGACGGCGTCCAGCTGGACGTGGAGGGTGTCGGTGACCGTGCCGCCGGCCGGGGTCTTCCCCTGGTGGGCGACGGCTCCCGAGGGGTGTCGGGCCTGGTTGTAGAAGACGAAGTCGTCGTCGGAGCGGACCTTGCCGGCCGCCAGCAGCAGGGCGGAGGCGTCCACGTCGGGGACGCCGGGGCCGGTGCGCCAGCCCATCTCGATCCGCACCGCCGTCGCCGGGAGCGGCACGTTCATACCCTTGCGCATCGTCATGGTGTTCCCCTCGGGCCGGCCGCGCCGACCGCGCCGCCCACTCGTTTCCCTGATCGTCCCTGATCGCCGACACCAACCTATGCCAAGCAGGCGGTGGGCCGTGCGCCCGGTGCCGGCCATCCGCACGCCACCCCGGCGTCACAGGAACTCGACTCGAACCATGGGACGTATTGCCCGTATTGGTCCGCTGTGCGGTGAAGTGGCGTTCGTGAACCCACAAAATGACCCCCGAACCAGACTCCTCAGGGAGCGCTTCTTCCGCTTAACTTATGCGGTATGACCTCCCCCTCCTCCTTTGGCGGCTACGGCGGCGGCTACTACTCCTCGCCGTCCTTCGCCGACACGCCGATCTACGACAGCCTGGTGGCCGAGCGGGGTACTCCGCAGATCGCCCCCATTCGTGTCCCCGCCGCCTACGAGAGCACCGGCAGCAGCCTGCCGGCGCTTCCGTCGGCGCTGCCCGCGCTGGCCTCCGGCCCGTCCGCGGCGTCGGCTCCCCCGCAACGCGGCTACGGCGGCCACCCCTCGCCGGCGCAGCCGCACGCGCCGCTCCAGCAGGCCCCGGCGCCCTACATCCCGCAGCAGCCGGCCGACCGCGGCTATCCCACGCAGCAGGGATACTCCCCGTACCAGCAGCAGTACCAGCAGCCGCAGATGCGGCCGGTGGCGCCCCGCCCGGCGCCGCCCCGGCCGATGGCGCAGCAGCCGGTGGCCCAGGGCAGATACGACGACCCCTACGGGCGGCCGCATCCGAACTCCGGCTACTGAGCCGGCGCCACGGGGGTGGTCCAGCTCAGCTCAACACGAGGGCGGGCCGGTACGCGACACACAGTCGGGTACCGGCCCGCCCTCGTTGCACGACAGCGCCGCGCGCCCTGTCCGCCGCCGTCGGCCCGGTCGGCGGACGAGCCGCGACCGGGCCACGGGCAGGGCGCGCGGCGGGTCTGGTGCGGCCCGGGGCCGCGTGGTCGGCCGGAACGGGCCGGGCCGCGTTCCGGCCGGGCCGCGCGCCGACTAGAACAGGCCGAGCCGCTTCGGGGAGTAGCTGACGAGCAGGTTCTTCGTCTGCTGGTAGTGGTCCAGCATCATGCGGTGGTTCTCCCGGCCGATGCCCGACTGCTTGTAGCCGCCGAACGCGGCGTGCGCCGGGTAGGCGTGGTAGCAGTTGGTCCACACCCGGCCGGCCTGGATGGCCCGGCCGGCGCGGTAGGCCGTGCCGGCGTCCCTCGTCCACACGCCGGCGCCCAGCCCGTAGAGCGAGTCGTTGGCCGTCTTCACCGCGTCGGCGAAGTCCTGGAACGCGGTGACCGCCACCACCGGGCCGAAGATCTCCTCCTGGAAGACCCGCATGTGGTTGGCGCCCTCCAGGACGGTGGGCCTTACGTAGTGGCCGCCGGCCAGGTCGCCCGGGAGTTCGGCGCGTTCGCCGCCGGTGAGCACCCGGGCGCCCTCCTCCCGTCCGATGTCGAGGTAGCGCAGGATGCGCGCGGTCTGCTCCGCCGACACCTGTGCGCCGATCATCGTGCCGGTGTCCAGCGGGTCGCCCTGGACGATCAGTTCGGTGCGCGCCACGGCGTCCGCGAGGAAGTCCCGGTAGTGCCCCTGCTGGACCAGCGCGCGTGACGGGCAGGTGCAGACCTCGCCCTGGTTGAGGGCGAACATCGTGAATCCCTCGAGCGCCTTGTCGCGGAAGTCGTCGTGCTCCGCGGAGACGTCGTCGAAGAAGATGTTGGGGCTCTTGCCGCCGAGTTCCAGGGTGACGGGCGTGAGGTTCTCCGAGGCGCCGCGCATCACCAGCCTGCCGGTGGCGGTCTCACCGGTGAAGGCGACCTTGGCGACGCGGGGGCTGGCGGCCAGCGGCGCGCCGGCCTCCTCGCCGAAGCCGTTGACGATGTTCACCACGCCGGGCGGCAGCAGGTCGGCGACCAGGCTCATCCAGTGGTGGACGGAGGCGGGGGTCTGCTCGGCGGGCTTGAGCACCACGGCGTTGCCCGCCGCGAGCGCCGGCGCCAGCTTCCAGGCCGCCATCAGCAGCGGGAAGTTCCACGGGATGATCTGGGCGACGACTCCGAGCGGCTCGTGGAAGTGGTAGGCGACGGTGTCCTCGTCGAGCTCCGACAGGCTTCCCTCGCGGGCCCGCAGCGCACCGGCGAAGTAGCGGAAGTGGTCCACCGCCAGCGGCAGGTCGGCCGCCAGGGTCTCCCGCACCGGCTTGCCGTTCTCCCAGCTCTCGGCGACGGCCAGTTCCTCCAGGTGCTGCTCGGTGCGGTCGGCGATCCGGTTGAGTACGAGGGCGCGCTCGGCGGGCGGGGTGCGGCCCCACGCGCCCGCGGCGGCGTGCGCGGCGTCCAGGGCGCGTTCGACGTCCTCGGCGGTGCCGCGGGCGATCTCGGTGAAGGTCCGCCCGGTGACGGGGGTCGGGTTCTCGAAGTAGCCGCCGCGCGCCGGGGCGACGTACTCGCCGCCGATCCAGTGGTCGTAGCGGGTCCGGTACCGCATGACGGCGCCGTCGCTTCCAGGTGGTGCGTACTTCATCTCGCGCCTCCCTGCCGGCCGTCGGCCGCCGCGACGGCGGCCGATCGTGCGAGGAAACTAGGCGCGGCGAGGTTGCGGGAAGGTTGCGGCGCGGGGCGGCAGCCGCAGCCCGTACTCGGCGCGCAGCTGGGACACCCGGGCGGCGGCGATGGGCTGTTCGGCCCGCGGCACGACGGCGTGCAGCTCCTCCCACGCCTCCAGGTCGTCCTCGCCCCAGGTGGAGCGCACCCATTCCTCCAGCAGCGTCCGGTCGCCGGCGGCCAGCACCGCTCCGCGCAGCCTGGTCTCCACGAGCCGGCGCAGCCGGACCACGCCGGGCGCCTCGGAACGCGGCAGCAGCGGCCCTCGGTAGGCGGCGAGCGCGGCGACCGGGTCGCCGGCGTGCAGCGACCGCAGCACCAGGGAGGCGTCGGTGTCCACCGGCACGGCGAGCCGGTAGGGGCGGGAGCGCAGCAGCGGGCCGAGCAGCTGCCGCAGCCGGGAGAGTTCGGCCCGCAGGGTGATCGGGCTCAGGTCGCGCTCGCCGTAGAGCTGGTGGGCCAGCGCCTCACCGGTCAGGCCCTCCGGGTGGTCGGCGAGCACCAGCATGATCTCGCTGTGCCGGCGGCTGAGCCGGCGGGCGCCGTGCGTCCGGCCGCCGTGCAGGACGGCCTCGTCGCGGCCCAGCGCCTGGAGGGTGAGGCGGTCGCCGGTGATCGGGCCGAGGGCGGCCAGTTGCGTCTCGGCGGCGCGTGCGGTGGCCTGGACGAGGGCGAGGCTGTGCGGCGCCGCGAGGTGGTCGCCGCCGGTGATGTCCACCGCGCCTATGAGTCGGCCGGAGGCCGGGTCGTGGATGGGTGCCGCGGCGCAGGTCCAGGGCTGGACGGGGGTGCAGTAGTGCTCGGCGTTGAAGATCTGCACGGCGTGGTCGACGGCCAGGGCGGTGCCGGGCGCGTTGGTGCCGACCTCGCTCTCGGACCAGCGGGCGCCGGCGACGAGGTTCATGTACTCGGCGCGCCGCCGCACCTGGGCGTGTCCCTCCACCCACAGCAGCCGGCCGGCCGCGTCGCAGACGGTGAGCAGGTGGGCGCCGTCGTGGGCGATACCGCCGAGCAGTTCCCTGATGAGCGGCATGACGGCGGCGAGCGGGTGCTCGGCGCGGTGCGTCCGCAGGTCCGCGTCGGTGAGTTCGACGCGGGCTATACCGTCCGGGGCCACCCGCGCGCCGGCGCAGCGCCGCCAGGAGTCGGCGACCACCGAACGTACCGGCTCCTGCACGGTGCCGTCGGCGAGGAACGCGCTGTGGGCGCGGCGGACGGCACCGGCGCGCTCCACCGGGTCCGCCCCCGCTTCGAGCGCCAGCCAGGGGTTCAGCACGGGGACATGGTGCTGGAGCCGGGGCGGCTCGGCAATGGGACCGTCCGTGCGAGAGTGTCACCCGCAGGGGTGAGGAGGCACGTCCGGCGCCACGGAGGGCCGGCGGCTTCCGGCCGTGGGCTCATGCCACGGCTCAGGACAGGCCGCGGGGGCCGTAGAGGTCGACCAGCCGGGTGCGGGTGCGCTGCAGGCGGTGCGAGATGATCTCGCCGACGGCGAGGGCGAGGTTGTAGCCCAGTTCGTGGTCCGCCTCGCACAGCTCGCGCACCTCGGCGGCGTCGAACTCCAGGGCGCGGACCGGGCTGTCGGTCTCCGCGCTCAGATGCCAGTTGTAGGGCGGGAAGAACCACGACCAGCCCAGCAGTTCCCCGTGGCCGATGGTCTCCACGGCCTGGTTGCGGCGGCCCGGTACGTGCTGCTCGAGGGTCACCGAGCCGGTGTGGATGATCCAGAACCGGTCGGCCTTCTGCCCTTCCTCGAAGATCCGGGCGCCCGAGGGGAAGGCCACCTCCCTGCCGTGTTGTCGCAGGCGCTCGGCCTGGTCGGGTGGGAGCGTTCCGAGGAGTCCGGTCCTGGTGCGCATACAAGCTCCTCCCGCGGCTGTGGTTCCCGCCGGTGCACCGCCCATTCTCCCACCGGGGCCGCGACCGGGCAGCCCGACGACCGGCGGGGCCGTCGGGCTGCCCTGGCCGGGTCAGAGCTCGACGTCCTCCAGGACGCCCAGCGCGTCGGGGACGAGCACGGCCGCCGAGAAGTAGACGCTGACCAGGTAGGAGATCACCGCCTTCTCGTTGATCCCCATGAAGCGCACGTTCAGGCTGGGCTCGTACTCGTCGGGGATGCCGGCCTGGTGCAGTCCGACGACGCCCTCGTTGTCCTGTCCGACGCGCATCGCGAGGATGGAGCTGGTGTTGGTCTCGCTGATCGGGATCTTGTTGCACGGCAGCATGGGGATGCCGCGCCAGGTGCGGACCGGGCTGCCGTTCAGCTCGGTGTGGCCGGGGTAGACGCCGCGGCTGTTGCAC